>ONXZ01000161.1 GCA_900321905.1 uncultured Eubacteriales bacterium | reverse complement strand
TGGTTTCGCAAACGGCATGGTCTGACGCAACGTGAACTCGGATTGAAGTTGGGATTCACTAATAAGACCGCTGACTTACGCATCCGCCAGTATGAAACCGGACTCCGCAATCCAAAAGAGGGTACGATCAAAGATCTTGCCCAAGCTTTTGACGTTGCCGAAGAAGCATTATCAGTTCCGGATATAGACAGCTACATAGGCTTAATGCACACTCTTTTTACACTTGAAGATATGTATGGGCTGACAGTCATCAAAATAGATGATCAAGTTTGTTTAAGACCAGATGTTAACCACCCAAATTACAGTCTTTCACTGGCAGAAGATTTGAATGCTTGGTGTGAGATTAAAGAGAAACGGATGAATGGAATTATCCGTTTTGAAGAATATGATCAGTGGAGATACTCATATCCAAAAGATAAGGCCCTGAGCGTCAAAGCTTCTATCGATGATGCAAAGTAGTATTTTACACTGAGTGATTAGAGAACCACCAAATGCTCGAAATGCCAGATGAACAGCATTATCTGGAGGTAATGCGGGAACCTTCTTGACATACGCATGCTGGATCACATCATTGTCGCAGCAGAGTCCGGCGACACATTCAGTTTCAGGGAAAACGGACTCATGGATCATACGCGAAGCAGGGATCCCTGGGAGCGATGATACCTGCCCCGCAAGGGGCTTACATACCACTCTTGGATTCTCTATGAATATTGGTTATGGTAAAATAGTTGCGAAGGCAAATCGGGATTTGTAAGGGAGGGAAGTCTGAAATGCAGACGTCGGAAAGCTTTAGGTTGAGTGCAATATTGTCTTTTTCTGGTGGGTTGCAGGATGCCTATACATACAACGTCAGAGGAAATGTGTTTGCAAACGCACAAACCGGTAATGTTGTTCTTATGAGCCAAAATTATTTGATGGGAAACTGGAACAGCGGGATAAGCTATATGCTTCCTCTGATTTCGTTTGCCGCAGGTGTTTTTTTAACAGAACAGATTGAGCACAGATACAAAAACAGCAAGGGTGTTCATTGGAGACAGCTCATATTGCTTATCGAGATCGTGGTGCTTGGTATTGTTGGGCTTATGCCGACCGATTTCAATATAGCTGCCAACATGCTGGTTTCATTTTCGTGTGCCATGCAGGTCCAGGCATTCAGAAAAGTACATGGTTACGGATATGCCAGCACGATGTGTATCGGAAATCTGAGAAGCGGAACGGAGAGTTTATCACAGTTTCTTAGAAATAAGGACCGTGCCTCCCTAACCAAAGCACTACATTTCTTTAGTATTATTCTGTTTTTTGCTATCGGAGCCGGAGCAGGTGGTGCTTTATCGAATTTGCTTTATACCGAAACAATATGGGTATCCCTGCTTTTGCTTACGGCTGTTGCTGTAATGATGATTAAGGAAAACAGATAAATTCCAGTTTGCAGGGATGTGTCGGCAGACAATTTCGGTTATAGCAAAAATCTTGGACAAATTCAGTCATAGCACCGACATCAATGCCATTGTCTCCAAACATATTGAAACGGTGTGTCTTTTGGAGCGCATATAATTTAGGGAGTTACAAAATGAGCCTTATAAAATCAAATACTATTGAAATCGCTGCTGCGCAGGAAAATCTTGGCGAGGCAAAATCCTTTATTGAGAAAAAACTGAAACGCGCCAAAATAAGCGGTGAAATTCAGTCTGAAACTCTGCTTGTTTTTGACGCGCTGCTTTGCAATCTGCTCAGGCAGGGCAGTGACGGGAATAAGACTCTCACAATCCAAACCAACAACAGTTTTGGCGAGATTGATATAAGCCTCGGCTTTGAGGGCGAACAGTTTGTTCCGATAACCGACGAAAACGGCAACCCCACTGCACAAGATAAAATCCTGACGGAGTATGAGGACAAGTTGGATTGCAGTTACCAAAACGGTTATAACACCGTTCACATTGTGGTGCAAAGAAGTTTTCAAAACACACTGCTTGCAAGCCTTGCTTCGATTATCCTTGCGATTCTGGTGTACATACCGATTAACGCGTATATGAGTGCGGGCGCTCAGGCTGAACTCAGCAAACAGATTGTGTTCCCGCTGATTAAACTGTTTTCAAACGCAATGCTGATGATAGGCGCACCGGTGACTTTCTTCTCGCTGCTGAAAAATCTGACGGATATCTACGTCATATCAAAAAAGAATTCCGACGGCAGGAAACTCCAGGCAAAAACGCTTATAACATCGGTGATAGCGGTTGTGCTTGCAATTGTATCGGGACTTATAATCGCTTCAATTCTGAGTGCCGACCTCGGCGAACTCGCAGGCGCAGGCGGACTCAAAGCGGCGCCGTCACTGCCTGAACTCATAGAGTCAATGGTGCCGTCAAGCATATTTGTACCGTTTGAAACGATTATGCCGTTCCCGCTGATTTTTGTGGCGCTGATAGTTACATACGCCTTTTGCACAGTCGGCAAATACTTTGACAAAATCAAATCGGCAGTTGACGCGTGCTACACCTTGTTTTCAAGAATGCTTCACGTCGTGATGTCGGCGTTCCCGTTTTTCTGCTTCTTAGCGCTGCTGTATCCGCTGCTCGACGGCGGTTTTGCTAACCTGCTTGTGATTTTTTACATCATCGGTTTGTCAGCGGCAAGCCTTGTAATCCTTGCGGCGTTTTACCTTATCAGGCTTATTGCCGGCGGCGTAAAACTCAAACCGTTTTTCAGGCACCTGCCGACCTTCCTTAAAGAAAACTACAAGATTGGCTCTGTTATTGACGCCGTTCCGTTCAACATCAGATACTGTGTTAAAAATTACGGTATGCAGCGCAGCAGAATCACAAACAAGTTTACAATCCTTGCGCAGATTAACCTTGACGGTAACTGCTATCTGATTATGCTTATGGGTATGCTGTTTATCTTTATGATGGTCAGCAAGGCGTCGTGGTTTTATATCGTTGTAATTGCGATTATGGTAGTGTTCCTCTCGCTCGGTGCGCCAAATCAGCCGGGTTCGGTTTTGATTGGCACGCTGATTATCGCCCTTTATCTCAAAGCGGACGTCTTAATTCCGACTGCGATTTATCTTGAAGTTTTCTTCGGCGCGATACAAAATCTTATAAACGTAACAGGCGATATGGTTACCGTTGCGATAGAGGAGAAACACGTCTTTAAATAGGTGATGTCGCACATAAATTTGGACTGAAAATTATTAAAATTGCACAATAAAATAATGTTTAATAAATAAAATAATAATAATTTTGTTAATTTTGCAAGAAAATTTTGTCGAATTTTGTTCAACAACTGTCTGAAATAATCGACAAATATATACGCATTTGTTTATTTGTATACCGCAAATTTGACCGTGAGTCGGATTTGTGGTATAATTTTTGTCGATTTTGGAAGGAGGCGGAAAGCGTGAAAAAACTTATATCAATTTTTCTTGCTGTACTGCTTATTATATCATCAACCGCACTGGCTCCTGTCAGCGCGTATTCTGCAGATAAGATGTATGCTGAGGACAAAATTGCCCAGATTCAAAAACTGCCCGGATTTGTGCCGGGTCAGCAGGCGGTTGTTACAGGCAACTGTTTTGCCTTTGTAAGCGCTGTGTGCGAAAAGTTATACGGCACAACTTACTGGAACGAAATTCTTTACGGCAATTTCAGAGCAAATCACGACTACACAGGCAACTATTACACGGTAAAAACTTTTACTACAACCAACACATACCCGACTTCAAACGATGTTGAAAATATTCTCACTGAATTTAAGAATGAATTTGAGACCGTTAAAGAAGAAACAAGCACTATTGATAATATTTCAAGCCAGACCAACCTTCTTGCTCTCAACGCTTCAATAGAAGCCGCAAGAGCAGGTGAAGCCGGCAAAGGATTTGCCGTCGTCGCTGAACAGATTCGTACTCTCAGTACAGAAACCAAGTCATCTTCAGGGCAGATACAGGACGCACTTACACGTCTCTCAGAAATATCTGACAAGATGATGACCTCAATAGAACAGACAATCAAACTTATACAGGTTACTCTTGAAAAAG
>ONXZ01000087.1 GCA_900321905.1 uncultured Eubacteriales bacterium | reverse complement strand
AGTTTATCATTAATTCAGCCGACATCAATTCCAACTCTTGGCAATTATCTCGGCGCGATGAGAGGCTGGCCGAGTTTTCAGGATGAGTACGACACCGTTTTCGGCATTGCAGACTTGCACTCAATTACCGTAAGGCAGGAGCCTGCAAAACTCCGCCAGCAGACAACGCAGCTGTATGCAATGCTTATGGCGGTTGGTCTTGACCCTGAAAAGAGCATACTTTTTATTCAGTCGCACGTTCCGCAGCACTCTCAACTTGCGTGGCTGCTTAACTGCTACACACAGTTTGGCGAACTCTCGCGTATGACGCAGTTTAAAGATAAATCTGCACAGCACAGCGATAACGTCAACGCAGGTCTGTTCACCTATCCCTGCCTTATGGCGGCAGATATTCTGCTCTATCAGGCAGACGTTGTTCCTGTCGGTGCAGATCAAAAGCAGCACCTTGAGATTACACGTGATATCGCAGAGCGCTTTAACGGTGTTTACGGTAATGTTTTCACCGTGCCTGACCCGTATATTCCAAAGGCTGGCGCACGTGTTATGTCGCTGCAAAATCCGACTTCAAAAATGAGCAAGTCCGACCCTAATCCAAAGGGCACGGTTTACCTTACAGACGAGCCGAATGTAATTATGAAAAAGTTTAAATCCGCGGTTACTGACAGCGAAATGTCTGTTCGCTACGCTGACGGCAAGGACGGTATCAATAACCTTATGACCATCTATTCAGCTGTTACAGGTGACAGCATTGAAACTATTGAGCACGACTTTTCCGGCAAAGGCTATGGCGATTTCAAAAAGGCTGTTGGCGAGGCGGTTGTCGCAGAACTTGAACCTGTGCAGAAAAAGTACAACGAACTTCTTGCAGACAAAAAGTACCTGCAGGAGTGCTGGACTAACGGCGCTGACATCGCCTCACGCGTTGCAAACCGTACGCTCAGCAAGGCTATGAAGAAAATTGGCTTTGTGCAGAAATAGAACTTTAACTTTAACAGACCAAATGCAAAAATTGGTCTGTTTTTGTTATACTAAAATTATATACCATGACAAGTCGGTTGTGCTTAAAAGTATTACCGAGGAAATGACGGATAAGACGTGCTTTGTAATCACTCACCGCCGTTCAATGCTCAAGTATTGTGACAGAGTTATCGAACTTGACGAGGACGGCAATATTACCGTCAAACCAATTTCAGAATATAATATTTAACACAGATAAAAGCCGGGTAGCAAGTTGAACTGCCCGGCTTTAACATTTTTGCATTATTTGTCATAGTATGTAGCATATCAAGTTTAAGAAAGGGTGACTAAATGGATAATAACGAATATCAGTATCTCGGCACGTCAAAACTCCCAAAAGATACGGTCACAACTATGGCATACGTTCCGTTTCAGACCGACACAACACAGTATGTTGCAGACGATGCGCTGAAAAAGGGAACACTTTTTAAAAATCTTGACAAACCGTTTTTGGAGGGCAGATGCAAATGAAAACAAGACAGCAGGCGCTGTTAAGATTATCGGCAGTGCAGTTTGCAGCGTGGGAACTTCATATGTATCTTGACACCCACCCAAACGACAAAAACGCGGCTCTGCGCTACAAGGAACTCGAAAACAAATACCAGCAACTGCTCACCGATTTTGAGCAGAAGTACGGCGCAGTTATTATGCCTGCTACGGGCAACGAATGGCTCGACGACCCATGGCCGTGGGAAAACAGAGAGGAGGGCAAATAATGTTTCAGTATGAGAAAAAACTCCAGTATCTCGTTAATATAAAGAACCCAAACCCTGTGTATGCAAAGATTATTATTTCACAGTTTGGAGGACCTGACGGCGAACTTGCGGCGTCAATGCGCTACCTCTCACAGCGCTACTCAATGCCGTATGCAGAACTCAAAGGACTGCTCACCGATATTGGAAACGAAGAACTCAATCACCTTGAAATGGTGGGTGCGATTGTATATCAGCTTACTCGCAACCTCAGCGAGGCTGAAATCAAGGAATCAGGTTTTTACGACTACTTTGTTGACCACACAACGGGCGTGTATCCTGTCAGTGCGGCAGGAGTGCCTTTCACCGCATCTTATATCGCAAGCAAGGGCGATGTGATTGCCGACCTTCACGAGGATTTAGCGGCAGAACAAAAGGCAAGGACGACTTACGACAATATTCTGCGCCTTGTTGACGACCCTGACGTTAAGGACCCTATTCGATTTCTGCGTCAGCGGGAGATTGTGCATTATCAGCGTTTTGGCGAGGGTTTGCGCCTTGCGACAGATAAACTCGACAGCAAGAACTTCTATGCCTTCAACCCGTCGTTTGACGTAAAATGTAATAAATAAAAACCGGCTCGGAGAAATCCGAGCCTTATATTGTGCAGTAAAAGTTACTTTCCCACGCAGGAATGTATTTTGAGTGACGAAAATAGATTTTATAATCAGGGCAGATATCCAACACCTTTAGAGGAAGGGCAAACAAGTCCTCGTTGCGGTGATAAGCGCATATGTACAGTTTTGGACGGTAATTCCTGATTGTGTTTTCAAGTCCGCAAAGCGCTTTCATCTCCGCACCCTCAATATCCATTTTTATAAAGGTAGGGGAGAGTTCAAGCGAGTCAACGTCAATCACATCAACGCTGACGCCGTCCGCGGATAGTTTTGAGTTCCTGCCTGCTTTTTTTGCAAAAATCAGAGTATCTTTTTTATCCCATGCACCCATATTAAGGCAGGTGATGTCAAACAAATCCTCGGTGTTTTTGAGCAGTTTTTTAAAGTTCTTTTCATCAGGTTCAAGCGCGGTGATGTAATCATATTCGCCACCTGTCACTTCTAAAAACTCTGCTATCGTGTCGCCGTCATAAGCGCCGAGGTCGATAATGTTTTCACTCGTATTGAGTTTGAGTATGTCTCTGTAAACAGCACTTTTGTTGCAAAACGAACGCAGCAGATAACTGATTTTGCCACTGACTTTGTAACTTAGAATATCGGCATAAACACGCCTGCTTTCATCGTCTGCAAGACTGTTGTAAACAAGGTCAAACTTGTCCTCGTTTTCCTTGATAAACTCACGGCTGAAAAGTCCGCTGCCGGCAACAGGCACATCGGGCGCAAACACAGTGTGTTCGCTGTCAATTTTCCTGATATTATCAATAACACTGTCGAGGTGCGAGGCAAAGCAAAGCACAACGTTAAAGTCGTCGTATTTTTCGCATACCTCGCTATATTTAAGCACCTTGTAGCCTTTAAAACTGTGACCGCGCACAAATTCATCGGACGCAAAAATATCGGCAACCTCTATACCGTAGTCGTCAAGCGTTGCCATTATTTTTTCAGCGCCAAGTCCCATACCGTAAAGCACAATGGGCTTGCCGTCAGTTTTCAGTGCGTCCCATACATTATTATCGTTGATTAACTCTAACATATTACTATCTGTATAACCAAATATTACACCCATGTTCAATTGGGGACTGTCCCCAATTGAACAAAGAGGCGGGTTGCGTTTTCGTTGGTGATGTCCAGTATCTCCTGTGTGCTCATACCAAGCACTTCGCCGATACGCTCCGCAACGTGCGGAATATATGACGAGTCGTTTCGTTTTCCTCTGTGCGGCACGGGCGCAAGGTACGGGCAGTCGGTTTCAAGCACAAGCCGGTCAAGCGGGATATTCCTAACCACTTCAAGGCTCTTCCTTGCGTTTTTGAACGTCACAACGCCGTTAAGTCCGATATACATACCGATTTTGATTATATCCCTCGCCATTTCAACACTGCCTGAAAAGCAGTGCAAAACGCCCTTTGGCTGTGTTTTTTTGAGTATTTCCAGCGTGTCGCCGTGCGCTTCTCTATCGTGTACAATAACTGGCATATCAAGCCGTTTTGCAAGCGCGATTTGCTCGCTGAAAAACTCTTTTTGCACTTCCTTTGTGCTGCTCATCCAGTGGTAGTCAAGACCGATTTCACCGATTGCAACGCATTTTTTGTGCGCGGCAAACGCTTCAATTTTATCAAGGTCGGATATGCTGTAACCCTCAAGGTTTTCAGGGTGAAAACCTGCCGCAAAGTACGCAAAGGGGAACTGCTCGGCAATCGCCATATTTGCCTTTGAAGTAGGCACGTCAACGCCACAGGTTACGATGTTTGTTACACCTTTTCCACTAAGTGACGAGAGCAGTTCGATTCTGTCCTCATCAAACTGCTCGTCATCATAATGTGAATGTGTGTCAATAATATTTTTATACATAATTAACAAATCTTTGCGCCTACAGGCAGGTCAACAAAAGTTACCGCAACTTCGCCGTCCTTTTCACCTGAAAGCAGCATACCCTCGCTGATTTCACCGCAGAGTTTAACAGGCTTTAGATTGGTAACGATAATTGCTTTTTTTCCCACCAAATCCTCAGGCTTGTACCACTTTGCAATGCCCGAAACTATCTGGCGCGTTTTGCCGCTGCCATCGTTGAGTTGGAGTTTAAGGAGTTTGTTTGACTTCTTGATTTTCTCACACTCAAGGATTTCGGCAACTCTCAGGTCAGATTTGAAAAAGTCGTCAATCGTGATTTCCTCAATGACTTCTTCTTTTTCACTGTCCTGCGGCTTTGCCTTTGCTTCCGTTTTAGCGGCAGCCTCCTGCTTTGCGATAAGTTCGTCAATCAGTTTATCTGCGTCAATTCTCTGGAAAAGCGCTTCTGCTGTGCCGACTTTTACGCCCTCTTTAGTTGCGCCGAATGCAGAAAGCGAGTCGTAATCTTTGACGTCGCAGTTCATCTGAGCAAAGATTTTTTCGCTCGTCTGCGGCATAAACGGAGTGAGCAGAACTGCGATGAATCTGATTGATTCAAGCAGGTTGTAAAGAACTGTGCCAAGTCTTGCCTTTTTGTTTTCGTCTTTTGCAAGCGCCCACGGCATAGTTTCGTCAATATATTTGTTAGAACGTTTTGCAAGGTTCAGTATTGCCTCAGCAGCGTCGGCAATACGGTAAGCGGTAAAGCCTTCCTCAACCTTTTTAACAGCGTCAAGGGCGAAGTTTTTGAGTTCGTCGTCAATCGGCTCAGTTACGTCAGCGCTCTGAATAATGCCGTCAAAATACTTGTTTTGCATTGCTATTGTGCGGTTAACAAGGTTGCCGATTGTGTTTGCAAGGTCGCTGTTGTAACGCTCGATAATTGTTTCGTAAGAAATTGAGCCGTCGTTTGCGTGCGGCATTTCGGAGAGCAGATAGTACCTTACAGGGTCAACGCCAAGCAGATTAACAAGGTCGTCGGCATAGATGACATTGCCCTTTGACTTGCTCATTTTGTCCTCGCCGAACAGAAGCCACGGGTGACCGTAAACCTGTTTTGGCAGCGGCTCGCCGAGTGCCATAAGCATAATCGGCCAGTAGATTGTGTGGAAGCGAACGATGTCCTTGCCGATGATGTGAACATCAGCCGGCCAGTACTTTTTGTACATATCGCTTGAGCCGTCAGGGTCGTAGCCGATACCCGTGATATAGTTTGACAGTGCGTCAAGCCAAACATAAACAACATGCTTTGGGTCAAAGTCAACAGGGATACCCCACTTAAACGATGTACGGCTTACGCACAAGTCCTGAAGTCCCGGTTTAATAAAGTTGTTGAGCATCTCTTTTTTGCGAGGCTCAGGATAGATAAAGTCCTCGTTTTGCTCGATGTATTCTTCAAGCCTTTTCTGATATTTTGAAAGGCGCAGGAAGTATGCTTCCTCTTTTGCAGGCTTAACTTCGCCGCCGCAGTCAGGGCATTTGCCGTCAACTAACTGGCTTTCGGTCCAGAAACTTTCGCAAGGCGTGCAGTACATACCCTCGTACTCGCCTTTGTAGATGTCGTCCTGCTCATAGAGTTTTCTGAAAATCTTTTGGATAACTCTTTCGTGATAGTCGTCAGTAGTTCTGATGAACTTGTCGTAACTTGTGTCGAGCAGGTCGCAGATTTCGCGAATTTCGCCTGCAACCTTGTCAACATACTCCTTGGGCGTAACGCCTGCTTTTTTAGCGTATTCCTCAATTTTCTGACCGTGTTCATCGGTACCTGTGAGGAAGAAAACGTCCTTGCCCTGCAGCCTTTTGTAACGTGCGATTGCGTCCGCAAGCACAATCTCATAACTGTTACCTATATGAGGTTTGCGCGATGTGTATGCAATCGCAGTGGTGATGTAAAACTTTTCTCTCTCTGCCATTTTTTACTCCTTAATATCCTCAAAATGGATTACGTTTTTTTCT
>ONXZ01000091.1 GCA_900321905.1 uncultured Eubacteriales bacterium | reverse complement strand
CTGAGCGGCTTTTCTTTATCGTTTACAAAATATGTACCGTTAGTTTTCAAACAATCACACCTCGTAGTATTATATAAGTTTGCTGATGTATTTAGGCTCGTCAATTATGACTGACGGATGTTCGGCAAAAAGTTCCTCAAACGTGCGGAAACCCCATGTTACGCCAACTGCCTCAATGCCTGCATTTCTTGCTGTCTGCATATCGACATTGCTGTCGCCAAAGTATATTGCTTCGTCTGCTGTGCAGCCTACTGCATCGAGCGCAAGCAGGGTAGAGTATGGGTCAGGCTTTGTCGGTTTGCCGTCAACAACTCCTGAGATGAAGTCAAAATAATCCTTGCCGAATATGTGTTCAACCATACCTTCAGCCGCTTTGTTCGGCTTGTTCGTAACTACACACAACTTTATGCCGTGACTTTTGAGTGTGTCAAGTTGCTCTTTAATTCCGTCATAAGCATAGGCGTTGTCAAGCATTGTCTTTTCATATAACGGCTTGAACTCTGCGTATATTTTTTCAAGTTCATCTGCGCTGAGTTTGCCGTCAAATGCACGCTCAACAAGTTTTTTAGCGCCGTTGCCTACAAATCTTTTGTAGTCGCTTTCGTTCCAAATATAGTTATAGCCGTATTTTTTGAGCAAAATGTTGCAGGTGTTTGCCAAATCGTCAATAGTGTTAACAAGTGTGCCGTCCAAATCAAAAACGGCACATTTAATTTTAGTTTGCATAGAGGTCGCTTAAATCCTGTTCTTTATTCTTTTTGCGTTTGTTTATAAACGCTGCTGCAAGAATCAGCACAACTACCGCGGCAATTATTGCAGAAGCCGTGTAAATTGCTTTTTCATCTTGCTTGTTTTTTTCTGAAAGTTTGCCGCTTTTCACCTGATTCCACAGAGAACTCTGCAGTTCGTTGATATTTTGCGGCAAGTTCTTAAATGGCTGAGCCTTTGGCGGATTGGAAGGGTAAACCGCCTCGCTGCCATAGAGTGAAGATTCCTCGTTTTCCTCAACAGTCTTGTTTGCTGAAGCGTAATAAATATATTCCTCGTTGTCAAACGCAACCTGCGGTTCGTTCATAAAGTTAATGAACGCTTCCGCACCTTTTTTGTTCTGACAGCAGGTCGGCACACAAAACGCGTCGCAAAAATCGTTAACGCCTTCTTTAGGGAAAACGAAATCAAGGTCGGGGTTATTGAGAATCATAAGTTCATAGTCGCCCGAATAGTAAGCCGCAAAAGCATATTCGCCCGATTCCATAAGGTTAAACACTTCATCCATAACGTAAACAGGGTTAACCGCGTCCTTTTGCTTTGCCAAAAGTTCTGCCGCTTCAACCCAGTCCTGCTCGCTTGTTGTGTTCAAATCCTGACCAAGCACCGCCTGCGCTACCGCAAATGCGTCGCGCGAGTTGTTGAACATAAGCACTTTGTTTTTATACTGTTCATCCCAAAGCACTTTCCAGGAGTCAGGCTTTTCCTTAACGAGTTTTTTGTTATAAATCAGCGCAGTTCTGCCTGTGTTGAATGCAACTGTGTACTTGTTGTCAGGGTCAAAATAGTAGCCTTTGCACTTGTCGTTGATTAACTTAAAGTTCGGTATATTGCTGTAATCAAGTTCAAGCAGCAACTTCTCGTCAATAAGACGCTCAACCATATAATCTGACGGAGTAATAACGTCGTAAGAAACACCGCCGCCGATAAGTTTTGAGTACATATTCTCATTAGACTCAAAGTTTGAGTAGTTTACTTTTGCGCCTGTCAGCCGTTCAAACTCGTGAACTACGTCCATAAGTCCGTCAGAGCCGTCGGCAATATATTCACCCCAGTTGTACACGTTTACTGTTGTACCTTGCAGACCGAGGTTTTTGTAGTAGTTAATCTGCTCATCGGTGAAATACTTGTCCTTAGCAAGCGCCTGAAAGGGGAGCAGCATTGTGAAAAATACGGTTAAAACCATTAACAGGGAGATTTTTTTAGTCATACTTTTTCTCTCCCTTCTTGTCAGCCTTTGTCTGCGCTATATTCATAAGAACAAGCAGCACAAGTATCACAACAAACATCAGCGTTGAAAGTGCAAACATATCAGGCTTAACGCGTTTTTTTGTGAGTGAAAAGATATAAATAGGCAGCGTCTGGAAAGACGGTCCGTTTGTAAAGTATGAAATTATAAAGTCATCAAGCGACAGGGTAAACGACATTACCGCGCCTGTGATTATACCGCTAATAATTTCGGGAATAACCACTTTGAAAAAGGCACGCAACGGTTTGCAGCCGAGGTCAACTGCCGCCTCGTAAATGTTAACATCAAGTTGGCGAAGTTTTGGCATAACATTGAGTATCACATATGGCAGACAGAACGTGACGTGCGCAATCAGCAGCGTAGTAAAGCCGAGCACATCAGACTGATGAACAAGCGTACCTGCAAACACAAACAGCAGCATCATCGAGATACCTGTCACGATTTCAGGATTCATCAGTGGTATGTTCGTTGCCGAATTCATACTCTTCTTGTAAAGTTTGTTCTTTGACTGAAAAAGTCCGACAGCCGCCATAATGCCGAGTATGGTTGATACAACGGTAGTTACAACTGCAAGAATAATGGTGTTTTTCAGTGCAGTCATTGCGGCGTTGTCGCGGAACATCTCCTTCCACCAGTAGAGCGAAAGTCCGTCCATCTGATAAGTGCTGACTGACGAGTTGAACGAAAACACCGTCATTACAATGATTGGGGCATATAAAAACAGGAATATAATGCCCATATATAACTTTGAAAGAGGCGAAGTTTTCTTCTTCATATAACCATACCTCCTTCATTTTTGCCGTTGTCAAAGTGGTTCATCACGCCAAG
The DNA here is from genome assembly GCA_900321905.1 of uncultured Eubacteriales bacterium. Taxonomy (GTDB): domain Bacteria; phylum Bacillota; class Clostridia; order Oscillospirales; family Acutalibacteraceae; genus Eubacterium_R. The sequence goes on along the minus strand of ONXZ01000091.1, from coordinate 3,201 downwards.
GCAGATGAAAATCAGTATCATCAAAACAAAACTCAGACTTGCTCCGAGGTTATAGTTGTTTGCTGTCTGGAACTGCGCTTCAATTACGTCGCCGATAAGCACAATCTGACCGCCGCCGAGTTTTTGTGTGATGTAGAAAGTTGACACACACGGAACGAATACCATTGTTACGCCGCTCAGAAGTCCCGGAAGCGAGAGGGGAAGTATAACACGTCTGAAAGTATGCGCCTTGCTTGAGCCGAGGTCTTGCGCCGCTTCAAGCAGCGAGCCGTCGAGTTTTGCAATCACAGAGTAAATCGGCAGTATCATATACGGCAAAAAGTTGTAAACCATACCGAGTATAACAGCACCCGGCGTGTTTATCAGGTGCGCCGTGTTAAGGTGAAGCGCCGAAAGAGCATTATTGATTACACCGCTGTCGCCGAGAATTGTCATCAGGCTGTATGTGCGGATGAGGAAGTTCATCCACATTGGCAGCATAACAAGCAGCACCATTGTGCGCTGCGTGCGCTCTGTGTGTTTTGACAAAAAGTATGCAAAAGGGTAACCGAGCAGCAGACAGATAACAGTTGCCGCAAGTCCGTATAGCACAGACAGCAAAATGGTTGAAAAATATTCGGGTATCTGTGCAAAGTTGCTTATAGTGAACGCTCCGCTTTTGTCAGTAATTGCGTAGAAAAACACCATTATAAGCGGTGCTATGATGAACAATAGCGCCCAAAGCAAATACGGTTTGTCAAGGAAGTTAATTCTTAAACGTTTGGTCATTCCTCTTCGTCCTCCCAATTATAAGAAGCGTCAGAGATATGGTCCATCTCGTCAGAAAAGTAAGAGTAGTCGCCGAATTCGCCTGAATACTCGCTGCGTTTCATAACGTGAATAGCGTCAGGCTCAATGTACATACCAATCTTGTCGCCGACTTTAAGTCCCTCCTGCGTTGTCTGAATCATCCAGATAAATCCGCCAACGTCAACAAGTATTTCAAAGTGTACGCCTTTGAATGTAACACCCGTGATTGTGCCGGTAAGCGCCGCCTTTGCGCCGACTTCGGTAATTTTTATATCCTCAGGACGAACAACAACCTCAACAAACTCATTCTTTTCAAATCCTGCGTCAAGGCATTTGAATTTTATTCCGCCAAAGGTAACTTTGTAGTCTTCAAGCATAATTGCATCAACTATGTTCGACTCGCCTATGAAGTCTGCGACAAAGGCGTTAACAGGTTCGTTATAAATATCCTCGGGCGTGCCGATTTGCTGTATCTTGCCCTTATCCATAACAACAACCGTGTCGCTCATAGAGAGTGCTTCTTCCTGGTCGTGTGTAACATAAATAAAGGTGATTCCGAGTTCTTTTTGTATAGTCTTGAGTTCGCGCTGCATATCCTTGCGGAGTTTGAGGTCAAGCGCGCCGAGCGGCTCGTCAAGAAGCAGAACGTGCGGATTGTTTGCAAGCGCACGCGCAATAGCAACACGCTGCTGCTGACCGCCTGAAAGCGAATCAATAGTACGCTTTTCAAAACCTTTGAGATTTACGAGTTCAAGCATTTTAGCAACGGTTTTGCGCACTTCGTCCTTAGATTTCTTTTGTATCTGAGGGCCAAACGCAATGTTTTCATACACATTTAAATGTGAAAAAAGAGCATAACGCTGAAAAATGGTGTTAACCTTCCTCTTATGAGGCGGCACATCATTTATCCTTTTACCTTCAAAAATAACATCTCCGCTGTCAGGTTTAATAAAACCTGCAATCGCACGCAGAGTAGTGGTCTTGCCACAGCCTGAAGGTCCAAGCAGTGTTATGAACTCTTTTTCATTTATATACAGATTCAGTTTATCCAAAACGGTGTTGTCACCGTAACTTACAGTAATATCTTTTAACTCGATTATTTTTTTCAATATCCTCTTCCTTTACAGCAGGGTATTTCAACCCGCTACCCGATTTACAATATTTAATACTGTATGACTTAAATATATAATTTTTACATTATAAAGTCAACACAATTTCAAAATATTTTATTTTTTGTTTCTTTTCCCTCAACAGCAAGTAGAATTGTGCTTTCAATCTGTGAAAAATCACATACCATTGAGCGTGGCTTTTTATCCTTGTCATCCATGCCGAATGGCACAAAATAATAATTTTTGTAGTTCATCAAAGCACCTATGTTTTTAGCGGCGGCACCCAGCGCGTCATTGGTCGAAACACCTATAACCACAGGCTTTGAGTTGCGCAGGTGTGATTTAACAGCCATAGTAACCGTCGTATCGGTAACGCCGTTTGCAAGTTTTGCAAGAGTGTTGCCTGTGCAGGGCGCAACCACAAGCACATCAAACATATCCTTCGGACCAATCGGCTCCGCTTCAGTAATTGTGTGAATTATCTCATTGCCGCAGGTGTCCGTTATTTCCGCGTCAAGATAACTTGCTTTGCCGAATCTTGTGTCAGTATTATATGCGTTTTCGCTCATAATAGGTGTGATGTCATAGCCTTTATTGTAAAGTTCCTCCATAGCGTCTATGGCTTTTCTGAAAGTGCAAAACGAGCCTGTAAGGCAGTAGCCTATTTTCAAACAAAAACCTCCCTTACCATTGTATCAACTGTTTGGGCAACGACCTTTCCCGCTGATTCGGGGGAGTATTTTGCAGGCAGACCTCTCGCAACAATAAGATTCAAACCAAAATGCTTTGCAAAATGCACGTCAACACCGCCCGGGAATGACGCAAGGTCGATTATAACCGCGTCTTTTTTAATTGCAGTAAGCTCTGCTTCGTTAAAAATCGGGTGCGGAACTGTGCTGAATATGAAATCATATTCGCTCTTATCTTGCAGACTGTCAAAATTAACTGCTTTTGCACCGTTCATCTGCGCTAAAGTTTGTGCGTTAATACTCCTTGCACAAACAGTAATATTATTAGTAAACGGCGCAAGGTATTTGTGCAGCGCTTTTGCTATTCTGCCGTAACCTGTTATCAAAATTCTTGAGTTAATAAGACTTTTGCTGCTGCCCTCTATCGTCAATGAGAGTGCGCCTTCCGCAGTGAGATACGCATTTTTTAGCGCAAACATCTCGTTTTTGGTGTAATCATATATATTATTAGCGCTGACATTACCTGCAAAGCAGGGAATATCGTGCTTTAAAAGAGTACCTGCCGGGTTAACACCGAGCAAAACAAAATCTGCTTTATTTTCGCTATCTGTGTT
>ONXZ01000094.1:866-6809 GCA_900321905.1 uncultured Eubacteriales bacterium | reverse complement strand
TATCTTGAAAATCAGATACGCGAGATATTCGGTCTTGACGGTACCCCCGTCAGATTTATTGTCAGAGAGCGAGGGGAGGGCAAAAAATGACAATTTTCAAACTGATTGTTGTAGCAGTCATTTCGTACCTTCTCGGCAGCCTTAACTTCGGCGTGATATTATCTAAATTGAAGCACGACGACGTCCGCAAACACGGAAGCGGCAACGCCGGCACGACTAATATGCTGCGCAACTACGGCAAGTTTTTTGCAGTGCTTACCATTATCGGCGATATGCTTAAGGTTGCTGTTGCAATATTTATTGCGCTTTGTATGATTAAGGAAAAGGAGCTTGCTTCCTACAAAATATTTGCGGACAACGCTTTGATTATGCTTAAATCGTGGGCAGGTTTCTTCTGTGTAATCGGTCACATTTATCCCTGCTTCTTTAAGTTTAAAGGCGGCAAAGGCGTTGCGACAAGCGGCGGTATGGTGTTTATGGTTGACTGGCGAATCGGTCTTATTCTGCTGTCAATGTTCATCATCACGGTTGCAATAACAAAGTATGTCAGCCTCGGCTCAATTCTTATGGCGATTTTCTATCCAATATACACTTTTGCGTTTTATATCAGTATTCCGCTGACTCTGATAGCGCTTATATTTTCGATTATAGTAATTGTAAAGCATAAGGAAAATATTGTTAAACTGCTTGAACACAGAGAAAACAAGATTTCATTTTCCAAAAAAAATAAAAAATCAAAATCTTAACTAATACAGGGAGCAATGGCTCCCTGCTTTTATTTGTAAATATAATGTTAATATTGTAAATAAACTGTTAACAAACTATTGACCCGGTAAACTGTATTAAATATAATATATTTAATAAATAAAAGGAGGCGGCACTATGATTAAATCAATGACAGGTTTTGGCAGAGCAGTTAAGGAAATTGACGGCTATATTATTACGGTTGAATTAAAATCCGTAAACCACAGATATTTTGAGTTTTCATCAAGAATTCCCAGAGCATATGGCTTTTTGGATGATAAACTAAAATCTTACATCGGCTCTAAAGTCGCCAGAGGTAAGGTTGACTGCTTTGTAGGTATTGAAGCGCTTAATACGGAGTCCGCTGACGTTGTTGTTAACAACACCCTTGCAAGTGCGTATGTCAAAGCACTCGCTGAACTTAGTGAAACTTATGGACTTAAAGAGGACTACGGCGCTTCCACCATTGCAAGATTTCCCGATGTTCTTGTTGTCAAAAAGGCAGAGGAGGACGAGGACAAAATCAGAGCCTATGTTAAAGAGGTTTGCGACGAAGCGCTTGATAAATTTGTTTCAATGCGTGAGGTTGAAGGCGCTAAGATGAAAGAGGACATTCTTTCACGCGCTGGTTACATCCTTGATTGCGTTGCGTTTATTGAGGAGCGCTCGCCTGAAACCGTTAAAGAGTATAACGACAAACTTGCCGCAAGAGTACACGACATTATCGGTGACGCTACTATTGACGAAGCGCGTATGATTCAGGAAGTTGCTATTTACGCTGATAAAGTTGCTGTTGCCGAAGAAACTGTAAGGCTTCGTTCACACATTGACCAACTTAACAAATTCCTTGAGTCAAAGGAAGCAGTCGGCAGAAAGATGGATTTCCTTATTCAGGAGATTAACCGCGAGGCTAACACAATAGGCTCAAAGGCCAATGATGTTGAAATCGCCCGCAAAGTTGTTGATATCAAGAGTGAAATTGAAAAAATCAGAGAGCAAGTTCAGAATATTGAGTAAGAGGAATAGTTATGTTATTAGTTAATATAGGTTTTGGCAATCTTGTTAACGCTGACAGGGTTATATCTATTGTTTCGCCTGAGTCCGCACCCGTTAAGCGTATTGTTCAAAAGAGTAAAGAAAACGGCACGCTGATTGACGCAACTCACGGCAGAAAGACTAAAAGCGTAATCATCACAGATTCGGATAACGTAATTTTGAGTTATATGGAACTTACTCAAATAGAGAGCAGATTCAATTCGGAGGATTAATATGGAAAACAAATGCGGTATGCTCGTTGTGCTTTCAGCGCCGAGCGGATGCGGTAAAGATACTGTTTTTAAGGAACTTAAAAAGATAAGAAACGATATTGTTGAATCTGTTTCCGCTACAACAAGAAAACCGCGCGAAGGCGAGGTTAACGGCGTTAATTACTACTTTAAAACAAATGACGAGTTTGTGCAGATGATTAACGACGGCAAACTGCTTGAGTATGCAAGATATAATAATTGCTACTACGGCACACCTGTTGAGGGCGTTGAAAAAGCGATTGCAGACGGCAAAATCTGCTTTTTGATAATTGAAGTCGAGGGCGCGCAGAATATTATGAAGATGATACCCGACTGTATAACGATATTTTTGTCGCCGCCGAGTATTGACGAACTTCGCAGAAGGCTCTATAAACGCAGCACAGATAACGATGAGGAAATTGAAAACCGTATCCGTGCAGCAGAATATGAAATGGAACTTTCCTCAATTTACAAATATAACGTTGTTAACGATGTTCTTGAGGACTGCGTTAACACAATTAACAACATATTAAACGACGAGCTTGCTGCTCGCAATGATAAATAAAGGAGATAGTACTATGTTTAATCCGGATTTAAAGAAAATGCTTGGCAATGTTAACAGCCGTTACAGTCTTGTAATCGGCACTGCTAAAAGAGCAAGAGAAATCAGAGATGAAGCCATTGAGCGCGAGGAGCAGATTGAAGAAAAAACTGTTTCAACTGCTATTGACGAAATCTGTAACGGTAAGTACATTGTTCAGGAACCGGACGAAATTAAAAATGTATAATGAATAAACTTATTGCTGAAGTTGCCGTCGATAAGACATTTTTCAGTTTTGATACCGATTACAGTTACGCAGTACCTGATGATTTGGCTGACAAGGCTATGGTCGGTTGCGATGTTAAAGTGCCTTTTGGTGCAGGCAATGTGCTGAGAAACGGTATAATTGTTGCACTTAGCGACGGCGACACGGACAAGTTAAAAAGCATAAACAGTATTGGCGATAAAGTCCTCAGTGACGAAATGGTAAGCCTTGCGATTTGGCTCAAAGAACGCTGCTTTTGCACCACTTACGACTGCCTGAAGCAAATGCTGCCGAGAGGGTTCGGCAAAGTTCACGGCAAGAGCGAAAGAATGGTGCGCCTTGTTGACGACAGCGAGGACGTGCTGCTCGGTGTAACTAAAAAGCAAAAAATTGTCTGCGACTTACTTCTTGACGTGGGCAGCGCTTCTGCAAGCGAGATTTGCGAGTTCTGCAGCGTCGGAATGACGGTGCTCAAAAACCTTGAAAAAAACGGTATTATTGAGTTTTATAAGCGCGAGATATTGCGTAATCCGTTTGCTGATATAACTGACGGTGAGCAATCTGAGATTGTGCTGTCTGACGAGCAGAACAAAGCCTATTCCACTTATGCTGATATGATGAAAAACAGCGGTGGAACAGGACTTCTTTACGGAGTTACGGGCAGCGGCAAAACTCAGGTTTATCTTAAACTTATTGACGACGCTATCAACAGCGGCAAGGACGCGATTGTTCTTGTGCCTGAAATCTCACTGACGCCGCAAACGCTGTCTATCTTTCATAAAAGGTACGGCAACAAGTGCGCTGTTATACACAGCGGTCTTTCTATCGGAGAGCGTAATGATGAATACAAACGCGCCGACAGGGGAGAAGCGAAGATTGTTATTGGTACTCGCTCTGCTATCTTTGCCCCTGTGCATAACCTCGGATTGATTATTATGGATGAGGAGCAGGAGCACACCTATAAATCCGAACGCACACCGCGGTATAACACCAAAGATGTGGCTCGTTTCAGAGCAGGATATAACAAGGCGCTGTTTCTGATGACGTCCGCAACGCCGAGTATTGAAGCATATTCGGCTGCATTGAAAGGCAAGTATGTTCTTTGTGAACTTAACGAGCGTTACGGTGAGGCTGATTTGCCGCAGGTGATTACTGTTGATATGAAGCGCGAGATGAAGCGTGGCAACAAAACGCCGATATCATTAACGCTTAAAAGTCTGATTCAGTCCAATCTTGACGACGGCAAACAGACCATTTTGCTGATAAACAGGCGCGGCTATAACACTTTTATTGCTTGTAACGAGTGCGGTCACATTGTTATGTGTCCAAACTGTTCAATTTCGCTGACTTATCACAGTTTCAACAACAGGCTTGTGTGCCACTACTGCGGTTTTACAAAGCCGCTTGACAATATCTGCCCTGAGTGCGGCAGCGATTCAGTGCGTTACAGTGGATTCGGTACGCAGCGTATTGAGGACGAACTTTACAAAGAATTTCCTACTGCGCGTATCGTGCGTATGGACGCTGATACTACTACCACTAAGCACTCGCACCAAAAGATTCTTGACGCGTTTGCTGACGGTGAGTACGATATTTTAATCGGTACACAGATGGTTGCCAAAGGTCTTGACTTTGACAACGTTACTTTGGTTGGCGTTGTTAACGCTGATAATTCGCTATACAATGAAAATTATAACGCCGCTGAAAAGTCGTTTGACCTCATCACGCAGGTTGTCGGCAGGGCAGGTCGCAGAAATGTCAAAGGAAGGGCGGTTATACAGACAATTAATCCGTATAACGACACTATTATTTACGCCGCAGACCAGGACTATAAAGGGTTTTACGACAGTGAAATTGAGATGCGCCGCCTGATGATATATCCGCCTTACTGTGATTTGATTGCCGTTTCATTCACTTCTGAAAATGAAAACAGTACCGCGCTTTGCGCAAAGGCGTTTTTTGATGAACTTGTTAGGCTGAACAGCGATAAATACAGCGATGTTAAACTCGTTGTTCTTGGACCGACAGCAGCTAAAATTTCAAAGATTAATAATCACTTTCGCTATCGTCTCGCGCTCAAATGCAAAAACTCTGCAAAAGTTCGCGGTATGATAACGGAGATACTTAAAATAATAAATAAAAGCAGGGAATTTAAACAAGTCAGCATTAGTGTTGATGTTAATCCTAATGATATTTCCTGATGAAAGGCACGGAGAATTATGGCTTTAAGAAATGTAGTAAAAGTCGGTGACCCGATTCTTGCTAAAAAGAGCAGAGTTGTTGAAAAGTTTGACGACAGACTTTCAACCCTGATTGATGATATGTTTGATACAATGTATGACGCGCAGGGCGTTGGCCTTGCCGCAGTTCAGGTTGGTATGCTCCGCCGCGTTGTCGTTATTGACTGCGGCGACGGTCCTATCGAACTTGTTAATCCTGAAATTACTAAAGCAGAGGGCGAACAACGGGAGTCGGAAGGCTGTTTGTCCCTTCCCGGACAGTACGGTGTTACCATTCGCCCTGCAAAAGTTCAGGTTAAGGGTCAGGACAGGCACGGCAAGTGGCATATTTACACAGGCGAAGGTCTTAAAGCAAGATGTTTTTGCCATGAACTTGACCACCTTGAAGGTATATTATTTACTGAAAAAACGATTAAGGAGCAGGCGTAAATGCGTATAGTTTTTATGGGCACGCCTGATTTTGCAGTGCCTTGCCTTGAAGCGCTTATTAATTCAAAGCACGAAGTTGTTGCAGTTTTTTCGCAGCCTGATAAACCTGTGGGCAGGAAGCAGATTTTAACACCTCCGCCTGTCAAACAGACTGCGCAAAAATACGGTATTCCTGTATATCAGCCGCAAAAGGTTAAGGGTTCAGACACAGGCGATATCATAAGGTCGCTGGGTGCAGATGTTAATGTCGTAGTTGCTTACGGCAAAATTTTGCCAAAAGATGTGCTTGAAGCAGCAAAATACGGCTCAATCAATGTTCACGCTTCACTACTGCCGAAGTACAGAGGCGCCGCACCGATTCAGTGGGCTGTCCTTAACGGCGACAAAGAAACAGGCGTTACTGTTATGCAGATGGACGAGGGACTTGACACAGGCGAT
>ONXZ01000094.1:0-842 GCA_900321905.1 uncultured Eubacteriales bacterium | reverse complement strand
CTGCAATCGGCGCAAGCGTTCTGATTGACACACTAAAAGATATTGAAAGCGGTACGGCAAAACGTACTCCGCAGCCGCAGGGCGACTTTGGTTACGCGCGAATGCTCACAAAATCTGACTGCGAAATTGACTTTACAAAACCTGCAAGTGAAGTTCACAACAAAGTCAGAGGTCTGCAGACCTGGCCTGTTGCTACAACCACAATCCTCGGTAAAAAGACTAAAATTCACCGCACTGTTCACACTGACTTCAACGCTGCAGGCAAAGCGGGCGAGATTATGGAAAGTGACAAGCGACTTATAGTGTGCTGCGGTGACGGCAAATGCCTTGAAATTCTTGAACTTCAGCCGGAGGGCAAAAAGCGTATGGACGCCAAAGCCTTCCTTGCAGGAAATTCAATTAAAAAAGGAACAATTATATAACCTTATAAAGGACTGATTTAATGTACTCAATGTATTATGCATACTGGGCAACTGCGATAATAATGCTGCCCGTATTCATCTTTGCGCTTATATGTCAGGCAAAGGTGAAATCAAATTATAACAGATATTCACGCGTTAGTTCGTCAAGCGGTATGACAGGAGCAGACGCTGCTTACAGACTGCTGCAGGCTAACGGAATTAACGATGTTAAAATAACGCGAATCAGTGGTAATTTAACCGACCACTACGACCCGAGAAGCAAGACAATCTGTCTTTCTGAGGGCGTGTATAATTCTACAAGCGTTGCGGCAATCGGTATTGCTTGCCACGAAGCAGGTCACGCTTGCCAGCATGCACAGGCTTATGCACCGCTTACAATCAGAAATGCAGTAATTCCCGCAACCCGGATTGGCTCAACAA
>ONXZ01000117.1 GCA_900321905.1 uncultured Eubacteriales bacterium | reverse complement strand
CCTGGCAGGAGGAAGAATAAAAAAAGCGCCAATCCGGCGCTTTTTTTATTCAGTATCCAGATACCAGACTCCAGACTCCAGCAGTGACGGGCTTTGCCCGTACCCGATTATAATGAGCGTGAGCGGAGCTCACCCTACAGGCTGGAAACTGGAAACTGGTGTCTGGATACTGATTTTTAATGCCACGCATTAAAAATCAATTAAATGTTCCTCGCGTTCACCGAGTTTTGGCTCGGGACGCGGGGCATTTTTTTGCTCATAGTGGCGCATATAATCCTCGCGCATTTTGGCGTTCACCTCACGCTGTTCGCGAACTTTAACATTCTTTTTACTAAAATAGCGGTAGTTAAAAAACAGCACTAAATATCCAACCAGCACAAGCGCCGCGCCGCAGGGTATCTGCAGTTTAAGCACGGTTTGCAAAGCGTCAGCGACAATACTGCTCAGCACTTCGTTTTGGCTGAACTGCAAGCCCGTGCCGAATCTGAGTATAGCAAGCGAAGCAAAAATATCTATGGCACCTGCGCTTGCAAAACTCATACCGATATAACTGTTTTTTCTGTGCCTGCCGCTGTTGACAAAATCGAGCAGGAATATTGCGGCAATCACAAGCGCAACACTCACAAGCACGGCAGCGCCTGCAAACTTGCTGTAAAACAGGCTGATGTATGCAATATTATTTGTGTCCATCTGCGCCATAACGCTGTTGATAACATCAACTTCGAGCGACGCTATATCGCCGATTTCGTCAGCCGAAATACTGATATCCTTTCCTTTTGCGGCAGAGGTGAGATTTGCATAAATCTTATTATATAGCGCTGTATCGAGCGAAAAATCATTTGCATTTTTGTGAGCGATATTCTTTGCCGTAACGCTAACAATATAGTCGCAAACACCGCCGTCAATCGCCGCCTTGCAGTCCTGCAACGTAAGTTTTGAAACCGGCATTTGCTGCTCAATTTCGCTGTTAATGCTTTTGGCAATCGCATCGGAATACTGCGAGGATTTTGACACGATAAAACTTGTGCTGCGAAACAGTGCAATACCCGTTATACCAAAAATCGACAGCACGAGCGCCGCTGTCAGAAGCAGCGACAGAACAATACAGGAAATACGTTTAACAATATAATTATCCATTGCCGCCTCCCGTCTGCTGCGCCGTATAAAGGGTGTAGAGTTTTGTCTTGCCAGCTGATGAAAAATCGTTGTATGAACGGCAGAGATACAGCGTTTTCTTTTTGCCGTTTTTGGCTGCAAGCGCGCTGATGTCATCCGCGCGGATGCCACTTTTTACCGAGGTTATTTTGTACTCATATGTTCCGATTCCGCTGATATCAAAGGTGAAACTGTCACCTTTTTTGAGATGGCGCAGTTCACCGAGTTGAGAGTTTGAGCCGCTGCCTTTAATAACAACTGCGCCCGGCTTCCACACGTCGGCAGAGCCCTTGTCAAGAACTAAGGTATCGCCTACGGTTTCATCAAACGTTACAGGTTTTTCAAGTCCGTCGCTGAACACAAGTTTGCCAATATAATCGCCGTCTTTTAGTTTTGAAAAACTGTCAAACTGACGTGCGCTGTAAACCGCCTGCGCTGTTGTCTGCTCGCTCTGCTGATTAGCAGGCAACACCTTTGAAGCGCCAAACACAAGCGCCACTGCAACAGCCGCAAGCAATGCAGGTACAATAACGCCACGCTTTATGAAGTTAAAACCCATTGATTTCATACTCACACCTGTATTTACAGAATAATCGCCGACGGTGCTTTCCGTCGGCAACATTAATATTATATCATAACCGCAGGCGAATTACAATACTTTTATTATATCGGTATAAGCGGTATAATATATTTGGGATATATTATCCTATTATTCACCAAGGAGGTACACACTATGATTAACATTACCGCAAGAGGATTTGAACTAAAACAGGGCGCAAAAGACGGAATTGAGTCCGAACTCAAGAGGATTGAAAAAATGCTGCCGCAGGATTCCGCCTTTGACGTAACGCTCAAAAAGATAAAAGAAGGCTATCAGTGCGATATTACGGTTAAGCACTTTGGCTCATTTATCAGGGGTGAAGCCGTTGAACGCAGAATTGAGCCCGCAATTGACGCTGCAGTTGACGACCTCAAACGCAAACTGCGCAAACTCAAAACGTATTTTGTTGACAAAAAGCGCAAAGGCGGCATTGATTTAATCGCCGAGTCGATTGACGAACTTGAGAGCGAAGTAACGATGGATAACTTTGACGAGGCGTATTTTGAAAGCGTTGACGTTACACGCACAAAGACAATCACTCCAAATATGATGACAGATGATGAGGCGATTGTTCAGATGGAAATGCTCGGACACAGTTTCTTCGTCTACCTCGGAATTGACGGCGAAACAAAAGTTGTATACAAACGCAAAAACGGCTACGGCTTGTTGATATGTGAATAAAAAATGAGGCTGAAAAGCCTCATTTTTTAGTATCCAGAGCCCAGAATCCAGCCAGTAGGGTGCGGGCGGAGCCCGCCAAATGCTGGAAACTGGAAACTGGGAACTGGGAACTGTAATCCGCTTGCGGATTACTTATACTTCTCCGCCTGCAAGTTAAACATATACGCATATGTGCCGTTCATTGCCATCAGTTCTTCGTGCGAGCCTTGCTCAATGATTTCGCCGTTTTCCATAACGTAAATTCTGTCCGCACTGACGGTAGTTGACAGCCTGTGTGAGATAAATACAACTGTCTTGTCCTGCGCTGCTTCTATCATCGACTGATTGAGGTTGTACTCTGCAATCGGGTCAAGGTTTGCAGACGGCTCGTCAAGGATAACATACGGGCAGTTTTTGTAAAAAGCACGCGAAATTGCAACTTTCTGACTTTCACCGCCGGACATCATAATTCCTTCGTCGTCAAATTCTCGGAGCAGATATGTGTCAAGTCCGTTCGGCACGCTCTTGCTGAAGCCGCTGTGGCGTAGCGCTGCCGTAGCACGCTCGCTGTCAACCTCGGGCGTGAGAGCAACATTTTCCCCGAGCGTGGCGGCAAAAAGTTGAAAATCCTGAAATACTGCGGAAAACCTGTCGCGGTGCGAATCCGCTGTGACATTTCGTATATCCTCGCCGTCAATCAGTATCTCGCCGTCCGTCACGTCATACAGGCGAAGCAGCAGATTTGTAAGCGTTGTTTTGCCTGCGCCGTTATAGCCCACAAGGGCTATTTTTTCTTTTGGGTGCAGGGTCATATTGATATTTTTGAGTGTCGGCTCGTCATTACCTGGATAAGTGAAACTTACATTTTTAAGTTCAATCGTTTTTGGTACTCCGACATCAGCGGTCTTGTCACCGTCGAAAATATGATTTTCACGCTTTAAGAACTCACGGTATTTTTCAATAAGTCTTGCGCTTTCGCTGAACTGCCTTGCGACACCGACTGTGAGGAACGAAAACGAAGTTGCAATTTGCAGCGCGCCGTTAAACGTTGCCACAAAATCGCCCGCCTGCAGCGTGTGTTTTTGCAGCACGCAGTAGCCGAGATAGAGCGGTAGCAGCAGCATAAAGCCAACTATCTGCACGCCGCTCTCCTGGAAAAAGTAGATAAAATCTATCTTGCGCACATACTTGCGCTGGTTATCAATTACATCCTGCGCCGCCTCGTTATATCGCTCAAGCAGAAGCGGCTTTATATCGTTCATTCGCACTTCCTTGCAGTAGTCCTGCAGGTAGAATACTCGCGCAAAGTAGTCCGCCCTGCGGTGGAGGCGGTTGTTATCAATCTGACGCTGCGCCTGCAGTTTGCCGATTTTGCGGCTTACAGGCGTAAAAATTGCCACAACAGCAATAATAATCAGCAGGCAAACGGGGTCAATCGCAAACAGGATTGAACCGATTGTGATTAGCGACACAACCTCGCCGATATACCTTTGCACAAGTCCGAGCACCATTGTAACGCGAGTGCCTGACGACTCAATAACGAGTATAAAGTTGTTGTAAAAATCGGGGTCGTCATAATTTTCAAGGTCAAGGTCTTTTGCCTTTTTGTACAGCATTTCGGACAGACCTTTTGTGATTTTTTCAAGTTCAACGTTAAAGAAAAATTCGCGGTAAACGGCGTTTAGTATCTCGCTGACAATCAGCACAACAGCAATGACGATAACCGCCTTAACAATCTTCATTTTATCATCGCCGTTTGAAATAACACGCCCCAGAAACACTCGCCGATAACAAGAAGCGGTGAGATTTTGAACATCAGCCTGAGGAAGTAGAAAATGTTTGAAAACGTTGAATGTGTGGGTTTATCTGCTCTGAAATCAGCCAACGTCCTGCACCTCCTCACCTGTGTAGCGTGAAGCCTGAAGCGCAAACATCTTTGCGTATTCGCCGCCTGACGCCATAAGTTCAGCGTGGTCGCCGCTCTCGATAACTTTGCCCTCGCCAAGGACAAAAATCTTATCGCTCAAAACGGCTGACGACAGCCTGTGCGAGATATAAACAACCGTCTTATCGGTGGTTGCTTTAATCAGGTTTTCATACATTTTATATTCGGCAATCGGGTCGAGCGCAGATGACGGCTCGTCAAGGATTGCAATGTCAAAATCGCGTGCAAACAGTCGCGCAGTGGCGGTTTTTTGCTGTTCACCGCCTGAAAGGCCGGCGCCTTTTTCGTCAAACTCGCGGGTCAAAACTGTGTCAGCGCCCTGAGGAAGCGTCTTGATTTTATCCCACACACCGCTTTGAATGAGCGCTTGCTGTGCGAGCAGTTTTTCACCGTCATCTCCCTCGTGGCAAAGCACATTTTCGTTGACCGAAAGAGCAAACGTTTTGTAATCCTGGAACACCGTTGCAAAGCGGCGGCGCAGCGAGTCTGCGTTATATTCTTTTACGTTCACGCCGTTATACAAAATCTCGCCCTCAGTTACATCGTAAAAACGCAGCATAAGTTTGACAAGCGTTGTTTTGCCTGCTCCGTTTACGCCGACAACCGCCGTAGTTTCGCCCTTGTTGATTTTAAGACTCACGCCCTGCAGCGAGTATTTATCGGCAGTCGGGTACTTAAAGTAGACGTTCTTGAATTCAAGACTTTCAAACTCCCCTGCTTCAAGTCCGCCGTCCTTTACCTGCGTTTCGTAGTCAAAGAAGTCGTGCAAGTTTTTGAAGTAGAGCGCAACGTTTGAGAGTTGTGCGATTGAGTCGGCGATAGTCATTGACGTCTGCCGCACCGAGTTTATTGACGACAGCACAACTGAAAAGCCTGAAATATCAAGACCGCTGTTGTTGATAAACTGATACGACGCGAATGAATAAGTGCCGACAATCGGTACAAGTTCTCCGAAAAACGAGCCAACCATAGTGTAAATAAAAAGTTTAACACCGTAGCGCTTGATAATTTTGATATTATCGCTGACCGCCTTGCGGTATCTGTTTAAGATAACCGAAAAGACATTTGATGTGCGCATGTCCTTTGAATAATCTTTGAGGAACACGGTGCGCTGCGTGTACGACTTAATGCGGTTATTAGTAGTCATCTCAAGGTCACGTTTATAGAGCAATTTACTCTTAACATACTGCACCACAAAAACCATAGCGACAGGCGCTAAAAACAACAGATAAACGGGGTCAATAGTTGTGACAACGCCTATGACAAGCACAAGCGCAATCAGGTTGCCGAGGAGGTTTGACAAGTCAACTGCAAACGCCATAAAATAGCCGCGTGTGAGGATATCAGTCGCCCTCATATACGCGTCATAAAAGGCAGGGTCCTCATAGCAACTGACGTCAAGTTCTGCCGCCTTTTGAAAAATCAGGTTGTTAAGCCCTTTGTACACCTTTTTCCACGCGACATTTTGCATATAGTCGCAGACAATTATAATAATCTCATACACCATACCAACTGCGAAAAACAGCAGCAGACATTTTGTAAAGTACTCAAAGGTCGCCTGCCCTTCTATAATCGACAGCAGGACTTTCAGAAACAGCACACCCTGAAAAAATAGCGTAAACACCGAAGTACTCGTCTGCGCAAGGATTGCAAACGGAATAACTGTTTTGTCGGATTTATGCAGTATTTTCATAGCATAAACTATGTTTTTGAGCACAGGCACTTTTTCTTCGTGCGCGGGAACCCAACGCGGCATAACTTCACCCCCCAAATCGCTAAACTTATGGTATTATAACACACAAATTATTATATGACAAGCAGAATAATTTGTACAAATTCAAAATAAATATTGCATTTAGTTTTTTGTGTGATATAATAAACTAAATTCTAAGTATTGCGAGGTAATTTGTTATGCAGCAAAAGCCAATTACAGCCATTATTGTAGGAGCAGGTCACAGATCGTTTGTTTACAGTGAACTTGCTATCACAAACCCCGAAATGCTCAAGATTGTGGGCGTTGCCGACCCCAATCCCGTCAGACGCAAAAAAGCCATGGAACACTTTGGTTTTGGCGAGGATATGTGCTTTGAGAACGCTCAGGAACTTGCTTCAAAAGGCAGACTTGCTGACGCAGTAATCAACGGTACTATGGACGAACAACACCTTGAAACCGCTATCCCGCTTTTGAATTGCGGCTACGATATGCTGCTTGAAAAGCCGTTTGCGGTTAACGAGGACGAGATGTGGCAGATAGTTAACTGTGCAAAAGAAAATAACGCAAGAGTTATGATTTGTCATGTTCTGCGCTACACACCGTTTTACTATTCAATCAAAGAGCGTGTTGCTTCAGGCGAACTTGGCGACATCATCAATATTCAGACTACCGAGCATGTATCATATCACCACCTGTCAACATCTTATGTTCGCGGCAAGTGGGCAAACTCGCAGAAGTGTCACACAACAATGCTGCTTGCAAAGTGCTGCCACGACCTTGATATTATGATGTGGCTGATGAGCGAAACAAAACCTTGCTCAATCAGTTCATTCGGCAGCAAGTTCCAGTTCAAGCCTGAAAACGCACCCGAGGGCGCAGGCACAATTTGTATGAAAGACTGCCCGCTTGTTGACACCTGCGACTTCTCAACAAAAAGACTTTATATCGACCACCCTGACCGCTGGTCGTTCTATGTTTGGGACGCGCTTGAGCACGTTGACAACCCGACTATTGAGGATAAAATTGCACTGATGAAATCAGACAACCCGTACGCTCGCTGCATTTATAAGTGCGACAACGATGTTGTTGACCACCAGAGCGTGCTTGTAAACTTTGAATCAGGCGCAACAGGCACACATAATATGGTTGGCGGCTCAGCAGAGCCGAGAAGATACATACATATTGTAGGTACAAAGGGCGAACTCTTCGGTAACTTTGAGGACAGTAAGTACACCGTGCTCAAGATTAACCCGTCACCTGACGCTCACAACGAGGAGTGCGATGTTGAGGAAGTTGACCTTAACGTACACGGCGATATGGTCGGCGCTTACGGCGGCCACGGCGGCGGCGACGAAAGACTTGCGGCTGACTTTGTAAAGTTTGTTCGCGGCGAAAATCCGAGCCTTGCCTGCACATCAATCTTTGACAGCGTTGCAGGACATCTGTCAGTTTACCTTGCTGACAAGTCAAGGGAGAACGGCGGACAGCCGCAAAACATTTCATTATAACCGAAATAATCAAACTAATAAAAGCATAACAAAAACGGCAGTCAACGCGACTGCCGTTTTTGCTATGCAAGTTCAATTTTGAAACAAATCGGTTTATCCGACTTGAAGGACGCATTACTCTTAATCACCATTTCGTCTTCTCTGCGGTCAAACTCAAGTTCCTCACCCGTTGATAGCAGAGTGATTCTGTTCACAACAAAGTCGTGTACAGGGCGCTTGGCAAAGCACTTTATTTTTGCGTCGTTGCCATCAGGTCGCATTTGAAATGCGTAAACACAACCGCCCTTGTATGTGAAGCGGAAGTCAGATGCAGTGTACTGCTTTTCGTCGCCGTCTTTGAAAAATCCGCCTTCGTTGTTGACTTCACCCTCGCCAAACTGTTTCCAGAACGTTGTGCCGTAAATGCCCTCGCCATTGAGTTTAAGCCACTCGCCTATTTCCGTGAGAATCGCGGTTTCCTCATCGGTGATTGAGCCGTCGCCTTTTGGACCTACGTTAAGTAGCAGCACACCGTTCTTGCTGACAATATCAATGAGATCTGTCACAAGTTGACGTGAAGTTTTGTACTCATTGTCAAAGCGGTAACCCCATGACTTCTTGCCGATAGCGGTATCCGACTGCCACGGAAGCGGTGAGATATCCTGCAGCGCGCCGCGCTCAACATCAAACGTTGCTACTGTAGGCGGAAACGCCTCATGCTTAAATATAATCGTGGTTTCAACGCCCCACTCCTCTGCGCGGTTGTAGTAGTAAGCCGCGATTTTTTTGAGATAAGGCTTGAACGTGTGGTTGTGTATCCACCAGTCAAAGTAGAGTGTTTTAGGGTGGTACTTGTCAACAAGTTCGCAAGTGCGTACCATCCAGTCCGTCAGCCACTCCTCGCTTGCACCGGGTGCATAAGTGTCCTCGGTGGTCTTGAAGATGTTGTCCTTGTTATACGCTTCTTCACGGACTGCAGGACCGTAAAAATCACGATATGTGTCGTCGTTTACGTCACTGTCGCCGATTCTGCCCGTGTTCATAAAAAAGTAGTGTTCCGCCCTGTGGGTTGAGCCGCAGAAAGTCATACCCTCGCCCTCTACCGCTGCTTTGACCTCACCGATAACGTCGCGTTTCGGTCCCATTTCAGCCGCGTTCCACTTGTTAAAATCAGTGGCGTACATAGCAAAACCGTCGTGGTGCTCGCACACAGGCATAACAAATTTTGCGCCGCTGTCCTTAAAGAGTTTCGCCCACTTTGCAGGGTCAAACTTATCAGCCTTAAACATCGGAATAAAATCCTTGTAGCCGAATTTATCCTGCGCAATCCTGACAAACATCCCTTCTCACAGTTCCCTTAAATATCACGTGCGAAACTCGTTGATACAATTCAATCGAGCCTCACTTTGCTAATCCATTTAACTCATTCTCGCTGACTTTATAATCTGCTAAGAATTTTTTATATCCGAATTTCTTTGTATAAAAGAATTTCTCAAAGTAATTGTTAGTGTTTTCACACTTTACAAGAACTCACACTGTTCATTTTTCAATGTACAAACTTTGTTGCCGTCTTTTGCGACAGCTTTTATATTCTACCACAAACTTTTCAGTTTGTCAAGCACTTTTTTTGATTTTTTTAAATTATTTTTTCGTGCTTTGTCGATTTGAGTTTCTCTCTCGCCGACAGCTTTTATATATTACCACATTCCTCGTCTTTTGTCAACACTTTTTTTCAAGTTTTTTC
>ONXZ01000201.1 GCA_900321905.1 uncultured Eubacteriales bacterium | reverse complement strand
TAGAGCTTTCGCAAAAGGTTGGGAAATGAAACCTTTATGATGACCTACGGCGACGCGGTGTGCGACGTTAATATTGCAGAGCTTTATAAGTTCCATAAAAGCCACGGCAAAATCGCAACCTTAACCGCAACTATGCTTGAGCAGTCAAAGGGCGTTCTTAATATAGGCGGCGACAATGCGGTTAAATCCTTCCGTGAAAAGAATATTTCCGACGGTGCGCCGATTAATGCGGGTTATATGGTGCTGAATCCTGAAATTTTTGATTACATTGAGGGCGACGCTACTATATTCGAGCGTGAGCCTATGGAAAAACTTGCCGAGGACGGCGAACTTATGAGTTACATATATAAAGGTTTCTGGCAGTGCATGGACACTAAGCGTGAAATGGACGTGCTTGAAAAACTGTGGGCAAGCGGAAACGCACCGTGGAAAACCTGGGAGGACTAAATGGATTTATCGTTTTACAAAGGCAAGCGGGTTCTTGTCACAGGTCACACAGGTTTCAAGGGCGCGTGGCTGTGCAAAATGCTCACAATGCTCGGCGCAGATGTCACAGGCTATGCGCTTGAGCCGCCTACAGAGCCAAACCTGTTCGGTATGCTTAAACTGCCGATTAATTCCGTAATCGGCGACATTCGTGATTTTGACCAATTAAAAGCCGTTTTTGACGACTTCAAACCTGAGATTGTACTGCACCTTGCGGCACAGCCAATTGTGCGCGACAGTTACAAAATGCCGCGCTATACTTACGACGTTAACGTTATGGGTACAGTCAATATCTGTGAGTGCATAAGGCTCAGCGACAGCGTTAAATCATTCCTCAACGTCACAACCGACAAGGTTTATGAAAACGAGGATTTGAATATCGCTTTCACGGAAGATATGAAACTTGACGGCTACGACCCTTATTCAAACAGTAAGTCCTGCTCGGAACTTGTAACGCATTCATATCAAAAGTCGTTTCTTAACGCACAGGGCGTTGCCGTTTCAACCGCAAGGGCGGGTAACGTCATCGGCGGCGGTGATTTTGCAAACGACAGGATTGTGCCTGACAGCGTGCGCGCAGTGATGAGCGGCGAGCAGATTATTGTGCGCAATCCGTATTCAACACGTCCCTTCCAGCATGTTCTGGAACCGCTTTATGTATATCTGCTAATTGCAATGAAACAGTACGAAAACCGCGATTTTGCAGGTTATTACAACGTAGGTCCTGACGATAGCGACTGTATAACTACAGGCGAACTTTGCGATATCTTTTGTAAACACTATGGCGGGGGAGCAGAGTGGAAAAATATCAGCGAAAAAAATGCTGTCCACGAGGCAGGATTCCTCCGACTTGACACTTCAAAACTCAAATCAACATTTGGCTGGGAGCCTGTCTGGAATATTGACACGGCGCTCCTCAAAGTCGTTGAGTGGACTAAAGTTTACGCCGCAGGCGGCAATGTTGACGCCGTGTGTGAAGCGCAGATAAAAGATTTTTCAGAAAGAATTTAAAACTATGGCAGACAAAATTTCTCAAAACGATGCTCGTGAAAAGATTTTTGAACAAATCCGCGACTACTATAAAAAATATATGGTTGAAAAGCCTTACACCGAGGGCGACCGCATACCGTACGCGTCAAGATATTTTGATGAAAAAGAGGTTGTGAACCTTGTTGACAGCGCGCTCGATTTCTGGCTTACTTCGGGCAGATATTGCGAGCAGTTTGAAAAAAGCCTTGCAGAGTATCTTGGCGTAAAATACGTTTCACTTGTGAATTCAGGCTCGTCGGCAAATCTTCTTGCGTTTGCAATTCTGACGTCGCCTTTGCTCAAAGAACGCAGAATCAACCGCGGCGACGAGGTTATCACTGTTGCTGCAGGCTTTCCTACCACGGTTGCACCGATTATTCAGTACGGCGCGGTGCCTGTTTTTGTTGACATCACAATCCCCGAATACAATATTGACCCTTCTCAACTTGAGGCGGCGTATTCACCAAAAACAAAGGCAGTTATGCTTGCTCACACACTTGGTAATCCGTTTGATATCAAGGCGGTTAAAGAGTTTTGCGACAAACACAACCTCTGGCTTATCGAGGACAACTGTGACGCACTCGGAAGCGCTTACACGCTTGACGGCAAAACAGGTCTCACAGGCACATTTGGCGACATTGGCACGTCAAGTTTTTACCCGCCTCACCATATGACAATGGGCGAGGGAGGCGCTGTTTACACCAACAATCCTCTGCTTCACAAAATCGCACGTTCAATGCGTGACTGGGGCAGGGACTGCGCCTGTCCGTCAGGTGTGGACAATCTTTGCGGACACCGCTTTGACGGTCAGTACGGCGAACTTCCGCAGGGTTACGACCACAAGTATGTTTACAGCCACTTCGGCTTTAACCTCAAGGCGACGGAAATGCAGGCGGCTATCGGCTGCGCGCAACTTGAAAAATTCCCGTCATTTGCCGCGCGCCGCAGATATAATTTTGACAGACTTTATGGCGCACTCAAATGCGTTTCGGATAAATTAATTCTGCCAGAACCGCAAAAGGGCAGCGACCCGTCGTGGTTTGGCTTTATCGTCACCTGCAAAGACGGCGTGTCAAAAAACAAAGTTGTGCAGTACTGTGAGTCGCACGGCGTGCAGACGCGTATGCTGTTTTCAGGCAACATTGTGCGCCAGCCTGTGTTTGACGATATACGCGGCACGGACAAATACCGCGTTGTCGGCGACCTTGCTGTGACTGACCGTGTTATGGCAAATTCCTTCTGGATTGGCGTGTACCCGGGCATGACCGACGCCAAACTTGACTATATGGCAAAAACAATTATTGAGGCTCTTGATTGATGAAAATTAAAGTTTCCGACTACATTGCACAGTTTCTATGCGAAAACTCGATAACCGATTGTTTTACAGTTGTTGGCGGCGGCGCAATGCACCTCAACGATTCATTTGGTAACCACAGCGGTATCAGATGCACTTACAATCATCATGAGCAGGCTTGCGCTATTGCGGCGGAGGCGTATTTTCGCGTGCATAATAAAATGGCGCTGTGCTGTGTTACAACAGGTCCGGGTGGCACAAACGCTATCACGGGCGTAGTCGGTGCGTGGCTTG
>ONXZ01000202.1 GCA_900321905.1 uncultured Eubacteriales bacterium | reverse complement strand
CTATGTGTACGGACAGCGCAAAACTGATACCTGAAGAAAACGCCTGTGCTATTGCTTCAACTTCGCTCTCGCGCGATACCTCGTCGCAGATTATCATATCAGGCGAGAGCGTGCGTGTTGCAATATCAATACCGAGCGCCTTTGGATAAGACGATAAAACATCAGTATTTATGCCGATTTTCAGGCTGTTTTCCGTTTCAGTTCTGCCTGCAAACTCGCCGCGCTCGTCAATAATTGCAACTTTTTTATATCTATCATTAAACCCGTTTGAGAGTTGAAACGCCATATCGCGAAGCAGTGTAGTTTTGCCGCTTGACGGCACACCTGCTACAATAACTGACGGGAAGGAATTGACGTATAAAAAATTCAGCACGCCAAGGCTGCAACCGCTGATTTCACGCGGAATTCTGATGTTTAGCGACATTATGTTCCTGACAGAAACGACCTCTGTTTTATCCATAACAGCAGTACCGCAAATGCCCACTCTTGCGCCGTTTGACAATGTGATAAAACCCTGTTTAATCTGCTCCTCGTTTGAATAAATCGAGTATTCGCACATACGAAGAAACAACTTGTCAACGTACTGAGCGTTTACTTTAAGTGAACGGTGACTTGGGTGTTCAGAAATTTCGCCTGTATCGTCAATAAAAAACGCCATGTTTTTTACCATAATCACAATAAAACTGTTTTTTCTTATTCTTATTTCGGTGATACAGGACATAATATCTTTGTCAAGCCTGCTGAAAACTGCGCTGATATCATCACCGAGAAAAGGTATAACGCCCTGAACTGAGTCCACATAACCACCTCAATAATGTGTATGCGGACAAGGTGCAAATATTACAAAGATGTTAATTTTGCCAAAAACGATTGAGAAATTTTGAGCGTTATGTTAAGATGTTTTAGAATTAGTATTATTAATTTAGGTGTAAATATGGATATTACAAAATCAGACAACAAAATATTCGCCACTAAATACATTAACGGCGAAACGGTGAATTACAGCATCTGCTTTTTAGCAGTCAGTTTTATATTTATTTTGTTAAAACAGTTTTGCAAAATCACATTTGGACTGAGCGCATCTGTTGCGTTTACAGCGTCATTTGTGGTTGCGGCTGTTTTTTTGTTTTTGCTTGAAAAGAAGTTTGTTTTTACCGAAAAGGTTAAGACAAAAACAGGCTTTCAGGTGATTTTGAGTATTGTTCGGCTTGCAGTTGACGTTGGTTTTTATAAACTGTGCGAATTCGTTTTTGGCGATATACTGCACGGCGTTGACGCAACCGTTTGTTTGGTATCGGCTATTGTGATTGCGGTGTTCAATTACTATTTTGACAGGTTAATTGTGTTTGACTGCCGCTCCATTCCGACTAATAAATATCGCGGCAGAGCATACAGGCTGTTTTTTAACAACCGTTTTATAGTTGTGTCTGCGTTGCTTGCGTTTGCAGGTCTCGGCTTCTCATATATCGTGTTTAAAGCGTTTCCGTTTGGCGATGTTACGGTTATGCGTATGGACCTCTACCACCAGTACGGTCCGCTTTACTGTGAACTCTTTGACAGGGTAACCGAGCATAAAGGATTTATCTATTCGTGGGTATCAGGCGGCGGAACAAGTTTCCTCGGCAACTATTTTAACTATCTTTCATCTCCGCTTTCATTTATTATTCTTCTGTTTGACAGGGGCGAAATGCCGTACGCTATCACAACAATGGTATTGGTTAAAGGCATACTCTGCGCAATGAGTTTTACCTACTATCTTAAAGCGTCGCAAAAGAGCCATTGCTATGCAAGCGCGGCGTTTGGTGTGTTTTACGCATTCAGCGCATATTTCCTTGCATACTATTGGAATATTATGTGGATTGACGGAATGATACTGTTCCCTCTTATAATCCTCGGTATTGAAAAAATAATTGACGAGCGCAAGCCGCTGCTTTACATTGCTTCGCTCACTGTGCTGCTTTACAGCACATACTATATCGGATATATGACCTGCATTTTTGCGGTTATATACTTTATCGCGTATTTTATAATATCTTCAAAGCCTGCTGATAAAGCTGCGGTAAAACCGATTAAGCAGAGAAAAATCGAGGGCAAAAAGGTTGTATTTTCACTTGAGCCGATACGCCGCAACAGATTTTTAAGCAGCGGTTTCACCTTTGCAGGCGCTTCGGCGCTCGCAGGTATGCTGTGCGCGGTTACGCTGATACCTGTGTACTTTATTCTGCAGTCGTCGTCCGCGACATCAGACCAGTGGCCTGCAAGCACTGAAACTTATTTTGACTTAATCAATCTGATAACTTCGCACCTTGCAGGACTTACAACTACTATTCGCTCCTCGGGTGAAGACGTGCTGCCGAATATCTACTGCGGCATACTGCCTGCACTGCTCTTGCCGCTATATATAATGAACAAAAAGATAAAGATGAAGGAAAAGATTGTTTACGTTCTTCTTATAATCTTCTTTGTGTTCAGTTTTAACAATAATTACGCAAATTTCATCTGGCACGCACTGCACTTCCCTAACGATTTGCCGTACCGTTTTTCATTTATGTACTCGTTCATTATAGTTGTAATGGCGTACAAGACGTTAAGGCATATAAAAGCAATCGCGTACCGCGATATCGCTATTGTGGGTATGTTCTGGGTAATTCTCACCCTGTTTTATCAGAAGTTCCCTACTGAAAAGTTTAACGATTACACTGTGTATATTTCGCTCGGACTGATAATGGTGTGGACAGCCGTTTTGATGATTGTGCGCAAAGGCAATCTGTCAAAATTTATCCTCGGCGTGACGATTGTTGCAATAACGTTTTGCGAAGTGATTATTGCCGACACAGCGTCGTACACACTTGTTCACGAGCAATCCGAATATCTGAACAACTATGCGGGTTATCAGGACACTATCAAACACGTTGAGGACAGCGACAAAGGCTTTTACCGTCAGGAACTTTGCTATCTTGACACGCGTATGGACCCTTGTCTTTACGGATACAACGGTATGTCGGTATTCTCCTCAATGGCTTACGAAAAGTATTCAGGACTGCAGTACTCGCTTGGTATGTTCGGCAACCGTATTAATTCATACACATATAACACACAGA
>ONXZ01000207.1 GCA_900321905.1 uncultured Eubacteriales bacterium | reverse complement strand
CTTCCCGACCGAGCAGGGCTTCGTACCGGAGGATGTGTTCCTGGCTCGCCTGCATGACATCGCCGTCAACGCGATTGGCGACGCCTGCACCGGCTCCAACCCGCGTCAGCCGAGCGTTGAGGAAATGGAAAAACTGCTTAAATGCTGCTACTACGACACAGAGGTTGATTTCTAAGCATACATATACATTAAAACTGTTCTGCTTCGGGCGGAGCAGTTTTTTGTTTTTACTATGTTATCCTGTTGTGATTTGATAATATTAAGATTTTTGTATTTTTAATAAAAATATGTGACAACGCGCAAAAAATATGTTATAATTAACTAAATATTTCTTTTTGGAGGTTAATTATGGAAATCAAGAAGGTATTTGACAACAACAAAGCAACTATATCAATCTCAGGCTGGCTTGACACACAGACAGCGCCTGAGTTCAAAGATGTTATTGAAAAACTTACCGATGACATCACAGAACTTGTAATCGACTGCGAGGAACTTGAATACGTTTCCTCCGCAGGATTAAGACAACTTGTAGCCGCACACACAAAAATGAAAGGCAATCTTGAACTCAACAATGTTTCTGCCGAGATTATGTATGTGCTCAAAACAACGGGACTTGATAAAGTAATCAATATCAAATGAAAAAAACTGTATCAGTAAAGAAAAGAATCCTACAGCGCTTTCTTATTATCACAGTATTTGTCGGCGTTTTGCTTGCGTTTACTATGCAATTGATTTTTCACCTGTATTTAGATGATACCTATCAGCAGGACGCGGACAGTTATGCAGTGTTGATAAAAGACAGAGTTATAGGCGATACAGATATCAGAACTCTGCAGCCGGACAAGCCCGATGAAAACTATAACCGTATTCAACGCGATTTGGAAAAATTCTGCACGGCATTCGATGTTAAGTATATCTTTGTGTATACAATGACTGATGACGGAATGATAATGCGTAACCTGATTGCAACAGGCAGCAAAGAAGACAAAAAACTGATTGAAGATAACAATTTGCTCGGCAAAACGTTTGCGCCCACCGAGCGCGGCGAAGCAATTATTATACGCGGCGAGTCTAAGACAAGTTGGGAAGAAAAAAATCAGTTCGGCAACGTTCGTTCATATATGTACGCCGTTTATGACGACGCGGGCAAACTTATAGGCTTTGTCTGTATGGACGTGCCTGAGTCTGAAATTCAGTCCACTATGCGTATCGGCACGGTGTTGATTATTGTCGCAATAGCGGTTGTGCTGTATTCGCTGTTTGCGATTGTTTACTGGTCGCTTAACAAAAACGTATTCAAACCGCTCGGCAGCATTGCTGATATGATGCGCAACTATATTGACGATTACGGCAAACCAAAAACGGAGATTGAATTTCCGCCAAATACTGAGATTCAAACAATTGTCAACTCGTTTGATAAAATGACGGACGATATTGAACAGTATATCGGCAATATAGAATTGCTTACAGAAGAACGCGCTAAAAACGAGGCAGTTATGGACGCCGCCAGAAGAATTCAGGCAGGTTTTGTTCCACGCGAATTTGAACGTCATTTTGCAAGTGCAGATGTCAGCGCTATAGAAAAACCGTCCAAAGCCGTTGGCGGTGACTTTTACGGCTGCTTTGAAAAGGACGGCAAACTGTACGGCGCAGTAGGCGATGTGTCTGAAAAGGGTATTTCCGCTGCGCTGTTTATGGCTGCACTTAAATCAAAAATCTCCGGCAGTCTGCATTCAGGTGTATCACCTGCAGAAGCACTTATGACTGTTAACGACGATTTGTGTGACGAAAACCCTGAGGGAATGTTCGCAACGTTGTTCGTGTTTGTGCTTGACCTCAACAGCGGTGAAATGACGTTTGCAAATGCAGGTCACAACAGACCTGTGGTCATTTCAGACGGTGCAAGATTCCTTGAAATGGACAGCGGTATGCTCATCGGTCTTATCAAGGGTGTGCCGATTAAAGATGAAACGCTCACTCTCAAAGCGGGCGACGCTATTATGATTTACACCGATGGAGTGACGGAGGCTGTCAGCAAGGACAAGGCTTTTTATGGCGATGAACGTCTGTTATCTTTGGTTGAAAGCGCAGATAAATCAAACGCTTTAAAACTTACAGAAACTGTTAAAAACAGTGTTGACAGTTTTCAGTATGATTGCGAGCAGTTTGATGATATCACCGTGCTTACTGTTAAATATTACGGCAAGGCTGATTTGAATCTGCCTTGTGAGATTTCCTCAATTAAAGACGTGCGTGAGGCTGTTTTTGAACGACTCGGCAAAACTGAAAGTGCAAGGAAGATTCTTCTTGCCGCTGAAGAGATAATTATAAATATCTGTACTCACTCAGGCGCTGATTACATCAGAGTAACTATGTTCGATGAGGACGGATACTTTGCTTTAACTGTGGCAGACAACGGCAAGCCGTTCAATCCGCTTACGTATAACAAAGAAAAAGAATTCCACGAACTCGCACAGGGTGGTATGGGTATAGGTCTTGTAAAGCAAATTGCAGATAAAACCGAATACTCGTTTGAAAACGGCGAAAACATATTTAAAACATATTATACACTTGATTAGCAGGTTACGGAGGCAAACCTATGTTCCAACTGATAACTGAAATTGAAAAAAATATCAAAGCATTTCCTGACAAAAAAATAATCATTGACAGCGAAAGTGCGTTTACTTACCGTGAGTTTGGCGATTTTGCAAAGCGAATTGCCGCTAAACTCAACCGCGGCGGCGTGGGCAAAGGTGATTTTGTCACTATTGAACTTCCGCGTGCAAAGGAGTATATTGCTGCAATGTACGGCGCACTGCTCGCAGGGGCAGGATATGCTGCGCTTTCGCCTGATTATCCTGAGGACAGGCTGGAGTACATCCGTGAAAACAGCAA
>ONXZ01000209.1 GCA_900321905.1 uncultured Eubacteriales bacterium | reverse complement strand
AAGCCGTTTAACCCGCTTGAACTTATGGCACGTGTCAAAAGTCAAATAAGGCGCTATTCTTCCCTTGGTTCAATGAAGATTACCGATGACCAACTTGTTACAGGCGGACTTGTGCTTGATACTAAATCAAAGCAGGTTACTGTTGACGGCGAAGCGGTGCATCTCACTGCAAGGGAATATAAAATTCTTGAGTATCTTATGCAAAATATGAACAGCGTGCTGTCATCCTCTCAAAATTACGAAGCGGTATGGAACGAGGCTTCTTTCGGTATTGAAAAAACTGTTACGGTGCATATCCGCAATATCCGTGAAAAGATTGAAATCAATCCCAAAGAGCCTAAATACTTAAAGGTGGTGTACGGACTTGGCTACAAAGTCGAAAAATACTAATGTATTAACAAAGATTATTTGCGTTATTCTTTCTCTAATTTGCGTTTTCAGCGCAGCGCATTTTGCGATGAACATACTCACTGCGGTTAATGCCTATCATATCACTGCAGAGGATTTTAACGGAGCCGAACTTGGCAAAAGCGTCGCTCAATCTAACAAAATAAGGGAAAGTGTTGAGCGCGACATTCAGAATATGAATTATCAACTTCAGGCAAAGGATTCAAATAGACTGAAAAAGGAATTTGCAAAGCGAAAAACTGACTTTGTTAATTCGCTTACCAAGAGTTTTATTGAAGAAAAGGCATATTTCAGTGAAGATGAAGGTGAGGAATTCTTTAACGCTGAATATCCGATTGAGGTTGACGGTTTAGTTTATTCTATTCAGATATACAGTGATGACAGAATCAGTTTCCTTACGGATGATGAATCAAGCGCCAGACAAAAACTTAATGAAAAGTTTGACAGATTTCTTAAAAATAAAGACTTTTCAAATTATACAATAATCGAAAACAGAGATTGCTCGGATTGCGTTTTAGGCGCATACGACAAGGTGAACAAAACGAGTTTTTCATCTACTGACAATGCGCCTGAAGAAAAAGACGTTATGTCGCACGAATACGCATTTGTTTACAAGGATGGAAATGTTACCTGCTCAAAAGGCTTTGAAGGTCTGTTTGAAAGCTTCTCTGTTTTTAACAAAAACTATGATTATTACTTTTATGTTGATGAAAACGACGGCAGTTTTTCCGGCTATACCGCGATGATTGACACGGCAAAGCAGGGGAGCGACGTAAACTTGCTTAAATCGCTGATTATTGCGACTGTACTGACGCTTATTTCCTTAATATTTGCAATTGTTTGCTTTGCGATTTGCGGCAAAAAACTTGAAAACGGCAAGGTAAAAAGAGCGTTTATTGACTATGTTCCGACTGATTTGCACATATTAATAAGCGGATTTTTGATTTCGCTTTCAGGCATTGCGGCTGCGTTTATAATTGACTTGATAATCAGTTACGCATATCCTTTTGAAAATCTGTTGCGCCTTGCTTTGTATGGGACGTTCGCAATCGCATGGGCGCTCTTCATAGAAGGTGTTACGTCAATTATCAGAGTATGCAAAAGCGAAAACGGTATAATTCAAAATCTGCTTATTTACAAAGCAGTTAAGTATTTAATCATTAAACCTGCTAAATTTATTTACAGAAAAGTACGACCGTTATTATCGTACAAATTCAATAATTTCAACAAGATGATTACAAGGTGGATTGCAGGTTTTGCGGCTGTAAACATTCTGTTTTTAATCGTAATTGACAATTTGTCTTTCTCAAGTTATAAATTGGTGTTTATATTCGGCTGGGTTGCTTTTAACGGTGCTGTTATCAGCAAAGCGGTTGAGTATCTTAAATCGCTTGATATAATTATCACCGCATCGCATTACAGGCAGACGCCGCAAGTTGACTATAACAAGTTGCCCGAAAGTCTGAAAATACTTGTGAATTCGCTCAACTATACTAATGCAGAACTAAAAAATGCCGTCGATAAAGCCGTCGCTGATGAGCGTATGCGGACTGAACTTATCACGAACGTTTCGCACGACCTCAAAACACCTCTTACTTCGATTATTAGTTACGTTGACCTTCTGAAAACCTGTGATATTACCGACGAAAATGCTAAAGAATATATTGACATTCTTGATGAAAAGGGTGGCAAACTTAAACGGCTGATTGAAGATTTGATTGAAGCCTCAAAAATCACGAGCGGCGTTATAAACATTGAGCCATTTAATATTAACCTCGCAGAACTTGCAACTCAGGCAGTTGTTGAACATCAGCAAGAGTTCACAGATAATAGCCTGACTCTTGTTTTTAAGGGCGATAAGCGCGTCGTAAATGCTTTTGCAGACGGCAATAAGACTTATCGTGTTATTGAGAATCTTATTTCAAACGCACGCAAGTATTCGCTAAAAGGTACAAGAGTTTATGCAGATGTCTACGAAACTCAGAATTACAGTATTTTTGAAATAAAAAATACTTCTGCAGAGCCGCTTGATATACCTGTCAGTGAACTGAAAGAACGCTTTGTCCGCGGCGATAAATCACGCACTAACGAGGGTAACGGACTTGGATTATCCATTGCAGATAACCTTTGCAGGGCGCAAAACGGTTATCTCAATATCACAATAGACGGCGACTTGTTTAAAGCGCAGGTGATGCTGCCTAAAGTTAAAAACTAAATCTTTACTATTTCACCTCTTTGTGTTACAATATTTGCAGTATCGCAAAGGGGTGATTTTATGCAAAAAATTGCTAAATTTGAAAAGGTGTCTTTTGAACAGTTTGAAAAGGATTGGCTCAAAAATTTTCCTGATACAGCAGACGTTAAGGCGGTTTATGACAGCATAAAACTGCCGCAGAGGGCTACAACAGGTTCTGCGGGTTATGATTTTTATGCCCCTGCCGACGTGACTTTTGAACAG
>ONXZ01000210.1 GCA_900321905.1 uncultured Eubacteriales bacterium | reverse complement strand
TCGTTCACGTCTGACGGCGAAAGTAGGACTGTTTCGCCCGGCGACGCAGTTGCAGTTTCAGTCAAAGTCAGCGACGAATCTGCGATTTCAAGCGTAATTATTGACTACACATCACCGACAGGTCTCGACCAGTTTTCGCTCAAATACAACAGTCAAACCGAGTGTTATGAAAAGGTGATTGTTATAACCACCGAGATGGCGGCAGGCGACTGGCGTGTTGCGGCTATTGAGGCAGTTGATGAGTTTAACAATAAGGCGTATCTTGCAAACGCCAACACCTCAAGCGAGTATCTGAGCGGATACACGGCTGACCTTTCGGCAGGTAACTTTACCGTAGCAGGTGACACAGGCGACAAAACTCCGCCTGTAATTCAGCCGGATTCAATCGGCAAAACTGTTTCAAGCGGTAATTCGGTCGCTGCGTCGGGCGACACGGTGACTGTTTTTGCAAACGTTACAGACGCGTCGCAGATTATTGGCGTTACTGCCGTGTTTGAAAGCCCAACAGGCAAAACAACCGATAACAAAGTTATCGAAATGCTGTATAAAAGCGAAACCGACAGATTTGAGGCGTCGTTCACGGTAGATGAAAACACGCCTAAAGGCGAGTGGAAAATCAGCAGTATCACTGCGGTGGATAAATTCCTCAACACAATCGTTCTGCACAATAGCAATATCGACGACAGCGCACCGTCGGCAGATATGTCAGACGCTGATTTTAAGGTTGTGAATTTTCCGCAAATTGACGTTTATGTAGACGGCAAAATATATGATAAGAACAGCGGCACTATCAAGATAGAAAAAAGCAAGCCGATTTACGTTTGCTTTAATGCAACTATCAGGGACAGTTATCTTGCGCCGATGGTTGGATTTTCAGACGGATATGAGGGCGGCACACTCTCGTCAAACGGCTTTGGCGTAAAGACAGGCTACGCGAGTGAGTACGGCTACAATATAGTTAACGAGGACGGATATGAGCCATACGGTCTGCAGATTTCTGCTGATGATTTAGCAGTAGGTACAAAAGGCACGCTCATTTATCAACTTTTTGAAACCGACGGCAACTTTGACTTTGCTAACTTCGACTTTGCAAATGCTAAAATTGCAGCACAGTACCACCTTGAATTTGAGGTTGCAGACTCGCACAAGCATATATATAACATTGAAGTTACAAAGCCTACCTGCACCGCACAAGGCTACACAACTCACACCTGCGAATGCGGCGACAGTTTTGTTGACACTTACGTTAACGCACTCGGTCACAAGTCCGACAAGGGTACAGTTACCAAAAAGGCGACCTACACGGCGACAGGCGTTAAGACATACAAATGCACGGTTTGCGGCAAAGTGCTTAAAACCGAAACCCTTGCAAAACTGCCGAAGAAGGCAAACACCCTTGTTGCAAAGGGCAAGACCGCAACGGTTAAGTTTGCAAATCTTAAAAAGAAAAATCAGACCGTTACCCAGAAAAACGCCTTTGCAGTCAGCAAGGCGCAGGGTAAAGTTTCTTACAAAAAAGCAAGCGGCAACGGCAAAATCACCGTTAACTCCGCAGGCAAGTTTACAGTCAAAAAGGGTCTGAAAAAAGGCACTTATAAAATTAAAGTAAAAGTCACCGCCGCAGGTAATACAACCTATAAAGCAGTGACAAATACAGTTACAGTTACGATTAAAGTAAAGTAAATATTGTAAGGGAGGGTCAGGAGACCCTCCCTTTTTGTCGATTGACTATATATATTCAATCTGTTATAATATACACATTAAAAATAAAGCGAGGTATAACTATGGACAGCAACAAAAGACCGGACACAATGCAAAGAATAACCACTCCCGAACTTGCAAACGCGTTTATTGACGAACAAATTTCAGCGTTGCGCAAGCAGATTGGCGACAAAAAAGTTCTCCTTGCACTTTCAGGCGGTGTAGACTCATCAGTAGTTGCGGCACTGCTGATTAAGGCAATCGGACAAAATCTTGTGTGCGTACACGTTAACCACGGACTTCTGCGCAAGGGTGAGCCTGAGCAGGTTGTTGAAGTTTTCCGCAATCAGATGAACGCAAACCTTGTTTATGTTGACGCAGTTGACCGTTTTCTTGACAAACTTGCAGGCGTTGCAGAGCCTGAAAAGAAACGCAAAATTATCGGTGCAGAATTTATCAGAGTATTTGAGGAAGAAGCAAGAAAACTCGACGGAATCGAATTCCTTGCACAAGGCACAATCTATCCTGATATTCTTGAGAGCGACGACGGTGTTAAGGCACACCACAACGTTGGCGGACTGCCTGAGGATTTGCAGTTTGAACTTGTTGAGCCTGTAAAATTGCTGTACAAAGACGAAGTCAGAGTTGTCGGCAAAGCGCTCGGTCTGCCTGACAATATGGTTTACCGTCAGCCGTTCCCGGGTCCGGGACTTGGCGTAAGATGTCTTGGCGCTATCACCCGCGACAGACTTGAAGCAGTAAGAGAATCGGACGCAATCCTGCGTGAAGAATTCGCAAAGAACGGACTTGAGGGCAAAGTTTGGCAGTACTTTACTGCGGTGCCTGATTTCAAAGGCGTTGGTATCACAGACGGCAAGCGCACCTTTGCTTACCCTGTAATTATCCGCGCAGTCAACACAAAGGACGCAATGACCGCCACTGTTGAGAACGTGCCGTTTGACCTTCTTCAGCACATCACAAACCGTATCACTACTGAAGTAGAAAACGTAAACCGCGTCCTCTTCGACCTCACCCCAAAACCAAGCGCAACCATCGAGTGGGAATAATACCAAAAACGCTGAAAACCCGCATAAACACTGGGTTTTTGAGGTTCGAAAAAGCCTCGTGACAACGTTTTGACAACAATTTCAGATTATTCAT
>ONXZ01000212.1 GCA_900321905.1 uncultured Eubacteriales bacterium | reverse complement strand
CAGTATCCAGTATCCAGCCTGTAGGGTGCTGCACACAATTATAATAGGTGTGGACGAAGTCCACCCCCATCTGGAAACTGGTCACTGGAGTCTGGAAACTGAATATAACAAAATCCCCCAACTTATGTTGGGGGAAGTTTTGTTATATTCTCGCTACTCCGTCTTTGCGTGCTGCTTCGGCAACTGCCGCTGCAACAGTATCTTTGATACGCTCGTCAAAAGCGTGCGGCAAGATGTAATCAGGATTGAGTTCGTCGTCACTTACAAGGGACGCGATTGCGTAAGCCGCCGCAATCTTCATACCCTCTGTGATATCGCTTGCGCGAACATCGAATGTGCCGCGGAAGATACCGGGGAACGCAAGCACGTTGTTAATCTGATTCGGGAAGTCTGAACGGCCTGTGCCGACAATGCTTGCGCCTGCTTCCTTAGCAAGGTCAGGCATAATCTCAGGTGTCGGGTTAGCCATAGGCAGTACAATCGGATTCGGGTTCATTGAGCGAATCATATCCTGGCTGACAATGCCGGGCGCAGATACGCCGATAAAGATATCAGTACCCTTCATAGCCTCTGCAAGGCCGCCCTTAACCATACCGCGGTTAGTAACCTTTGCAATTTCTTCTTTGAACGGGTTGAGGTTTTCCCTGCCCTCGTAGATTGCGCCTGTTCTGTCGCAAAGAATAACGTCTTTAAGACCGAGCGACATAAGCAGTTTTGCAATAGCAACGCCTGCAGCGCCTGAGCCGTTGATAACAGCCTTGCAGTCGCCGAGTTCTCTGCCCGTGAGTTTCATAGCGTTGATGAGCGCGGCTGAAACTACAACAGCGGTGCCGTGCTGGTCATCGTGGAAAATCGGAATGTCGCAGCGCTCCTTGAGTTTTTTCTCAATCTCGAAGCAGCGCGGCGCGGCGATATCCTCAAGGTTAATGCCGCCGAATGAGCCTGAAATGTTGTAAACAGTTTCAACAATCTCGTCAACGTCTTTAGTTCTTACGCAAAGCGGGAACGCGTCAACGTCACCGAACTCTTTAAAGAGAACGCATTTGCCCTCCATAACAGGCATACCAGCCTCAGGTCCGATGTCGCCGAGACCGAGAACAGCAGTGCCGTCAGTGATAACAGCACACATATTCCAGCGGCGTGTGAGTTCCCAACTCTTTTTATAGTCCTCCTGGATTGCAAGGCAAGGCTCTGCAACGCCGGGGGTGTATGCAAGTGAGAGAGCGTCTTTGTTGTCAACCTTTGCGCGGGCAACAACTTCAACCTTGCCCTTCCACTCACCGTGAAGTCTTAATGATTCTTTTCTATAATCCATATATAATCCTCCGGATTAATGGAGAATGGAGAATGGAGAATGGAGAGTTATTGGCGGGACACCCGCACCCGATTTATATAATGGGTGAGGGCGGAGCCCTCCCGAAATTCTCAATTTTCAATTCTCAATTCTCAATTCTCAATTTATCTCTCAATATGAGAACTAACTTTGTAGTCCTTATCGTAGCCCTTATAGCCTTCTTCCCAAGGGAAGGTGTAGTCAAGTCCGAGTTCATCGCGTACGGCGTTGATTTCGCCCTGTACAGACTCGTTAATCGGCACGCCGTTTGGCTCGCGCTCTTTCCAGATTTCGTACTCTTTTTCGCCTGCGATGTAAATTCTGTCCTCGCCCGGCGCTTTCCTTGAAGCGCGTACTGTGCGGATAATATCGCCTGTCTTTTTGCGGCAGATTTCCTCACCGAGGAAGTGGTTTGTGTCGATTGCGATGAAGAAGTGACCGAGGTGGTACGGTCTGATATTGCCTTCCTCGTCCTTGCCGTCGAGCGCTTTACCGTACTCGCCGTCCTGAAGAACTGATGAGAGGAACTCAACAAACATAGCAAAGCCGTAGCCCTTGTAGCCGCCGAGTGCTTCGCCGATACCGCCGAGAGTTGTCAGCGCTGCTGTGCCGCCGCGGATTTTCCTGAGCGCTTCGCCTGCGTCGCCCTCAACAGGTGTGCCGTCGATGTTGATGATTGTACCCGGGTGAACAGGCTCGTCAATTCTTGCGTAATACTCAATCTTGCCGTTTTGGGTGATTGAAGTTGCGCAGTCAAAGTTAAAGTCAAACGCCTCGTCAGACGGAACGCCGAGTGTGAACGGGTTTGTGCCGAACATACCCTCTGTGCCTAAGGTCGGTGCAACTGAAGGACGTGCGTTAGTACCTGTCATACCGATACAGCCGTTTTCAGTAGCCATTGAGGTGTAGTAACCTGCGATACCGTAGTGGCAGGAGTTGCGTACAACAACCATACCCATACCGTATTTTTTAGCCTTGTCAATAGCCATCTGCATAGCCTTTGTGCCGATGACCTGACCCATACCGTTGTGGCCGTCAACAACAGCGGTGGTTTCGGTTTCTTTAAGAATTTCAAAATTTGTTGTAGGTGACTGAATTCCGGCCTTGATTCTGTCAAGATAGATTGGTTTGAAACGGTTGCAACCGTGGCTTTCAATACCGCGCTTGTCAGATTCAAGAAGAACGTCAGTGCACATTTCTGCTTCTGCGCGAGGTACACCGTAACCTTCAAAAGCGTCGGTTACAAAGTCGGTGATAAGTCCCCACGGACATACTACTTTTGGCATATTTATATCTCCCTTTAAAAAATTTGTTAATATTATAACATATTGTGAAAATTTATCAAGATATTTTTTTAGGCTCAAGGAATTCGCTTCGCTCAAAAGGAACGTGCTTCGCACGTAAGGCTCAAGGTGTTGGGTGCCCCTTGGAGCGGGCGCCTCACCCTTTTGTCACCTGCGGTGACATTTTTGCTAGCGCAGACGCTCCCCTCTGTCACTTCGTGACATCTCCCCGTT
>ONXZ01000213.1 GCA_900321905.1 uncultured Eubacteriales bacterium | reverse complement strand
TGAACGTGATGGAGGAGACAACCGGCGGGCGTCTGATACAAAACTACTACAGAATCGCAACAGCGGTTAGTACAGATTTGCATGAAATAGAAAATAAAGTGAGGCATTATCGTCATAACCAACTCAAAAACGTGGGTACTTATAGAGGAAATAAAACTAAACTATTTCGAAAGAAATACGGAGGTTATCATGGTAAAACCATCTACATTGGTGGTACACCTCTCTATCCTTTATATTATCAATCCTACGTTGTGCCAAAAGGTTTTACGCAGAGTATTTGCAACTATACTAAAGTAGGCAGAGAAATGATACACAAAAACCTTAGATTTGGATCGGGAATTATCATCTATCTAATGGAAAACACACCCAAAGATATGTCTGTTATGTTAGCGGACAATAGATTGGGAAAATTCCTTGAACAATATGGAAGGTGCTACATTAGTAAAGATATCCTAAACATAGGAGATATGGAATTACACCATATAATTCCTAAATCAATGGGCGGAACAGATGATTACAAGAATCTGGTTTGGGTTTCAGTGGCTTCTCACAAACTAATTCATGCTTCGAATTCAGATACAATTCGAAAGTACCTGGAATTTGTGAATTTAGACAATTCAGGGTGGGAAAAGCTAAATGAACTGCGAATCAAAGCAGGAAACCAAAAGATTGAAATTGGAACGTGATTAGGCAGGTAAGGAAAGAATACATGGAACGCCGTGTGCGGTATTTTACCTATCGATATAATCCCTCGGTAGCAATACCGTACCGGTTCAAGTCCGGTCACCAGCACCAAAAATGCCCACATAAGTGGGCGTTTTTTTGATGCTGAGGACTTGGCAAGGTACGGTATTCAATTGCAAAATTACGCAGATGTAATTTTGCAAAGAGGAAAAACATACGTAACGATTGTTAGCATTTTAAAATAAAATGCTTTAATCGTGGAGTATGTTTTGACGAAAGTCCGGTCACCAGCACCAAAAAAGACATCCTGATTTCAGGATGTCTTTTATTAGTTAACTACATTTTGCGGCTTGCCGTCAATATATGCTTTTAAGTTTGATTCAAGTATTTCAAGCAGCCTTGCTCTTGTTTCAACCGCTGCCCAGGAAATGTGAGGGGTTATTGTACAGTTTTTAGCGTGGAGCAGGGGATTAACCTCACTTGGCGGCTCAACGCTTAAAACGTCAACGCAAGCCGCTTTCAGTCTGTTGTTATTCAGTGCATCAGCGAGCGCAATTTCATCAACTACAGGTCCCCGTGAAGTGTTAATCAGTATTGCAGTGTTTTTCATTAGCGAGAGCGTATTCTCATTAATTAACTTCTCAGTTGTTGCGTTCAGAGGACAGTGACAGGTGACAATATCGCTGTTTATCAGCAGTTCATCAAGACATACAAATGTGACATTCTCGTACTTTTCTTCGGGAATATGCGGAGTGCTGACGAGAACTCTCATACCAAATGCGGCTGCAATTTTCGCTACTCGTTTACCGATTGAGCCAAAGCCGATTATACCTATCGTTTTGCCGTTAAGTTCTTCAAGCGGCGCCTTCCAGAAACAAAAGTCAGGGCAGGCAGTCCATTCGCCATTATGCACGGCTTCATCGTGTATAGCAACTTTGTTTGTGATGTGCAGAATATAGGCAAAAACCATCTGTGCAACTTCATTTGTTGAGTACGCAGGGATATTAGTAACGGTTATTCCACGTTTTCTCGCTTCCTTTAAATCAACAACATTAGTTCCTGTTGACTGTAGCGCGATGTATTTAAGTTTTGGAAGTCTGTCGAGCATTTCGTTTGTAATCACGGTTTTATTTATCATAATTACGTCTGCGTCTTTAATGCGCTCGTAAATCTGTTCAGGTGTTGTGCGGTCATATACGGTAAAATCACCATACTTTTTGAACGAATCCCATGATAAATCACCGGGGTTAGTGCAACAGCCGTCAATATTTACAATTTTCATATCTGTCACCTCACTGTGTCAATTATAGTACACATTAAAAATTAAATCAATAAATTATTGAAAGAATAGTAAATATAAGTTATAATACTTACATAAATATTAATGGTGATTTGATGAAAAGATTACTATTAGTAATATTTTGTGTAGTGATTGCAACGCAGTTTGCGTCGTGTGATTCACAGAAAGTGAGCAATTCAAACGCACTGCTTCGTTCAAGATACACAGTTGTTATTGACGCAGGTCACGGAGGTAAAGACGCCGGAACTATCGGAGTTGACGGAACGGCAGAGAAGGGGATTAACCTTTCCATCGCACTGATACTTTACGACTATCTTATGGTAAGCGGAATTAACTGCAAACTCGTTCGTGACAAGGACTACGAACTTTATTACACCGAAGAGGATAAGAAAAAGTCAGACCTTTACAACCGTCTTGATTTTGTGAATTCTGTTGAAAACAGTGCGCTCATCTCAATACATCAAAATCATTTTGAAAGTGAAAAAGAGTGGGGATGTCAGGTTTGGTATTCTAAAAATAATCCTGAAAGCAAGGTTTTTGCAGACAAAATTCTCGACTCTGTTAAACAGTTTATTCAGCCGGACAATTCGCGGGAAAACAAAGAATCAAGCAGCGCATATTACATATTGTATAATGCGAAGGTCCCATCAGTTATGGTTGAATGTGGCTTTATGAGTAACTATAACGAAAACAAGTTACTACAAGATGTTAATTATCAAAAGAAATTTGCCTATGCTATATTAGCAGGCATTTGCGGGGAAGTATAATGGCTAAAAACAAATCAATCTATGTATGTTCTGAATGTGGGTACGAAAGCGTAAAATGGTACGGCAAGTGCCCCCAATGCGGCGAATGGAATACTATGGAAGAACACGCCCCTGTTGCTGTTGGCAAAAAGGGGAGTTTTGCAAAAATTCCTAGCGCTGTTTCATCTGTCAAGAAACTGTCTGAAATCAGTAGCGATATCGAAAAGCGACTTCTCACAGGCACTTCCGAGTTTGACAGAGTCCTAGGGGGCGGCATTGTTGAGGGCAGTTTGATTCTCCTTAGCGGTGACCCGGGTATAGGTAAATCGACTATTTTGCTTCAAATTTGCCAGCAACTTGGGGCAGAACATACAGTTCTTTATATCAGCGGCGAGGAATCCGCAAGGCAGATTAAACTTCGCGCTAACAGGCTTGGCGTTGATACTGAAAGCTTGTATATTCTTGCTGAAACAGATGTTGCCACAATCGTTGAAACAATTAAGATTGAAAAGCCTGATATGGTTATAATCGACTCAATTCAGACAATGATGATTGACGATGTGTCGTCAAACGCAGGAAGTATCACACAAGTAAGGGAATGTACAAATATATTTATGCACCTTGCAAAAAGCCTTGGAATACCGATTTTCATTGTCGGTCACGTTAATAAAGATGGTGCAATAGCAGGTCCTAAAGTGCTGGAACACATCGTTGATACCGTGCTGTATTTTGAGGGCGAGAGGAATTATTCGTACAGAATTCTGCGTTCTGCAAAGAATAGATTTGGCTCAACTAACGAAAGCGGCGTGTTTGAAATGACACAAGAGGGATTAAAAGAGGT
>ONXZ01000214.1 GCA_900321905.1 uncultured Eubacteriales bacterium | reverse complement strand
CTTTTCATCTCCTTTTTCTCTATCTTACCACAAAAAATGATGGTAGACACTTTTTTGTGTCTACCATCATTATATCATTTCAATAAAAATCACTCGCTTTTTGCTATTTAGTTTCGCTCGGCTTCCAGTCAAACGATGAAGCGTTGTATCCAAATGCCTTTTTAACAATCGGGGTGAACTCATCGCCTTTGCCGTAGTCCTTGCTCTTGAGTTCGTAAACCGCCTCGTTAATCGAGTCTTTCCATCCGCTGTATTTAGCGCACGCAATAACGTAATCAATGCGGTCAAGTTCGCCGTCAAAAACTTTGTAACTGTCAGCCTTTTTGGTTGGCATAAATGTGAACTCGTCAGTCACAACGATATCCGCCTTGCCGGAGTCAATCTGCTTTAACGCGTCGTCAATCTTCTGCACAGGTGTAACGCTCTTGCAAACTGACGCAATCTGCGAGTTTTTCTTAAGCGCTTCGGCTGAAACCTCGCCAACGGTCAGAACTCTTGCATTTTTGAACTCTGCAAAACCCTTGCGGTCACTGTCTTTGGCGGCAACTGCTATAACGCGGTCGGAGATAATCGGGTCTGTGAACGAATAGTCCTCGTTAAAAGTGCCGCGGTTAGTTGTAACAACGCCCATCAAAAGACCTGCGCTGTATTCCTTGTCCTTGCTGTCGAAGAAACCACCGTCTTTTTCAAGTTCGTAGCCTTCGTCAACCTTTTCAAATGTATATGATTTGAAGTCGCCCTTAATGCCGTTAAAAATCGCTTTCATAAGGTCAGCCTCAAAGCCTGAAGCCTTGCCGCCCTCGTTGATTTTAAGGATTTTATCGGCAGCCTCGGTGTAACCGATAATCAGTTTTTCATCGCTGTATTTTTCCTTATCCTTTTTGGAACAGCCTGCAAATGTTGCAAACACGAGCAGCGCGCAAAGCACAAGTGCAAATATTCTTTTCATTACTCTACCTCCTTTGGGTACTACTTTGATTTTATAATATAACACCTGCAATGTCAAGAAAATAATTTGTATTTGACATTGTACATAATTAGTATTAAAATATATTACCAACAGAAACTGTAAAGAGGTGAAAAGTGTGCTTACACTTGACAGAGTATATAAGGCGTCGCGCGTGCTCGGCGAGGTTATACGCGAAACCGATATGATTGCCGCGCCTAAGATTAACCCTGCAGCAAACGTGTATCTTAAAACAGAAAACCTGCAGGTTACAGGCTCGTTCAAAATTCGCGGCTCTTACTTTAAAATCAGCCAACTTTCCGATGAGGAAAAGTCGCACGGCGTAATCGCCTGTTCCGCAGGCAACCACGCGCAGGGCGTTGCGCTTGCCGCAACCAAAAACGGCATTAAATCCCTGATTTGTCTGCCTGACGGCGCACCCATCAGTAAAGTAGAGGCAACAAAAAAATACGGCGCGGAAATCTGCATGGTCAAAGGCGTTTACGACGACGCATACAACAAAGCGCTTGAACTCCGTGACGAAAAGGGATACAGTTTTATACACCCGTTCAACGACCCTGACGTTATCGCAGGTCAAGGCACAATCGGTCTTGAGATACTCAACCAATTGCCTGACGCAGATGTTGTGGTAGTTCCTGTTGGCGGCGGCGGACTGATTGCAGGCGTTGCATACACAATAAAGCAACTCAAGCCGACTTGCAGAGTTTACGGCGTGCAGGCATACGGCGCACCTTCTATGCAGGAGAGCCTTGAGTGTGACGAAATCAAAACGCTGACAGGCGTTAACACAATCGCAGACGGCATTGCGGTTAAAACGCCCGGCGACCTTACATATGAAATCTGCAAAGAGTATGTGGACGGCATTATCACCGTTACAGACGACGAAATCGCGCTTGCCATACTCACCCTGCTTGAGCAGCAAAAACTCATTGCCGAGGGCGCAGGCGCAGTGCCTGTTGCGGCAGTGATGAACGGCAAAATTCCCGATATTGACGGCAAAAACGTGTGCTGCCTTGTTTCAGGCGGTAACATTGATGTGACAATTCTCTCAAGAGTTATTGAGCGCGGTCTTAAAATGGGCGGCAGAACGGCTGATATTGTTATTGCGCTGAGTGACAAACCCGGTCAACTTGCAGGCGTGAGCAAGATTATATCGGACCAGGGCGCTAACGTTGTAAGCGTTAACTACGACTCAACCGACCTTGATATGAATATCACCGACTGCTATCTCAAAATCGGTGTTGAAACAAGGAATTTTGAACATATCGTCGCAGTAAAAAAAGCCTTGCTTGACGCGGGCTTTCAGGTATGCGAATAATTTGTGCAAGTCAAACAAACACCATCTATAAAGGAGTTACTTATGGAATATGTAATTACAGACAAAGCGCCGGGCGCTATCGGACCTTACAGCCAGGCGGTTAAGGCAAACGGAATGCTCTTTACTTCGGGTCAGATTGCTATCAATCCCGAAACAGGTAACGTTGACGCAACAACGATTGAGGAACAGACTGAGCAGGTTTGCAAAAACCTCACCGCTGTTGTTGAGGCGGCAGGCACAAAGATGAACAAGGTTGTTAAAACCGTGTGCTTCCTCGCTGATATCAGCGACTTCGCGGCGTTTAACGAAGTTTACGGCAAGTATTTCACATCAAAGCCTGCACGCTCGTGCGTTGCGGTTAAGGACTTGCCGAAAGGCGTCCTTTGCGAAGTTGAACTTATCGCAGAGTTATAAACCGTCCGCTGTTCACTTTACGCCAAAAATACACCAAAAATACAACTGTAAACACAGTTGTATTTTTTATTATTTGTGCTATAATCTATAATGGAATAATTTATGCAG
This sequence comes from uncultured Eubacteriales bacterium, assembly GCA_900321905.1. Classification (GTDB taxonomy): domain Bacteria; phylum Bacillota; class Clostridia; order Oscillospirales; family Acutalibacteraceae; genus Eubacterium_R. The sequence continues at coordinate 30 of ONXZ01000214.1, read as the reverse complement.
GAGATTTTGCATTGAGAAAAGAAAGTGAAA
>ONXZ01000216.1 GCA_900321905.1 uncultured Eubacteriales bacterium | reverse complement strand
GTCTTGCGGGTGTCAAGAAGAACGGTTGAGTATCCCTCAAGTTCGTCCATATATTCGCGGGTCATAGTCGCGATACCGCTCATTCGCTGCAGATAGTTCAGCGCAGTGCGCTCGCCTGAAAGCAGAGCCTTTATATCGCCGTAAATAACGCCAATAAGTTCGCCTTTTTTAACTTTGTCGCCATCTTTGAACTCGGTTTCAAAATGCGCGTTTTCATCAAGAATTTTAAAGGTGCGCTCAAACACATCAAGTCCGCAGATAATGCCGTCGCCCTTGCAGATGAGGTCTGCTTTGCCGTTTTTGTTTTCGGGCATAACGGCGTTTGTGGACACATCCTCGGACGTTATGTCCTCTTTGAGCGTGTTAATGATGTAATCATCAACATTAATTTTCATCGTTACACCATTTATCATAAAATTCCTCATCCTTTCCTTTGATTTCGTCCATTATCAGTTTGCGAAATTCTTTTTGAATTTCGGTCTTATTCGGGTAAGATTTCAGGTCAACATCAGGGAAGTTCTTGTCTTTTTCGCTCTTGTCAGAGGCGATTAAATCAGCCGCACGCTTTGCAAAAACAAGGCTCTCAAGCAAACTGTTCGACGCAAGTCGGTTCTTGCCGTGAACGCCGTTACACGCTGTTTCTCCGACTGCCCAAAGGTGCTTCATCGACGTTGCGCCGTTGATGTCTGTCTTAACGCCGCCCATCATATAGTGCTGCGCAGGGGTCACGGGAACTCTGTCCTTAGTGAGGTCGTATCCCTCCTCCTTGCACGCTTCAAATATGTTTGGAAAACGCTCCGCCGCTTCCTCGCTCGTCATAGTCGGCAGGGTGAGATAAACGTGGTCTGTGCCGAATTTGCGCATCTCCTCAACAATAGCGTTTGTCACAACATCGCGCGGCTGGAGTTCGTCAGTGAACCTCTCGCCGTTTTCGTTCAGCAGTATAGCGCCTTCGCCGCGCACACTCTCGCTAATCAGAAAACGTCTGCCCTTTTTCTTTGAATAGAGCGTTGTCGGGTGGATTTGTATGTAGTTCATATTCTGCAACTCAACGCCGTGCTTGAGACTCAGTGCAAACGAGTCGCCTGTGATATGCGGATAGTTTGTTGAGTTGAGGAACAGTCCGCCGATACCGCCTGTCGCAAGTATAATATCGTCTGCGATAATTGCGCCCATCTCGCCGTATTCGTCCTCGCACACAATGCCAAAGCACTCGTTGTCGCGCTCAATCAAATCAATCATCGTGGTGCGTGTAACAAACGTAACGTTTTTGCGTTTCATCGCGATTGCAAGCAGTGTGTCGGTAATCTGTTTGCCTGTCTCGTCCTTAAAGTGCAAAATGCGGCTTCTGCGGTGCGCGCCTTCGCGCGTGTAGTCAAAATCGCCGCCGTCGTTGGTGTCAAACTGAACGCCAAGTTCAACAAGCGTGCCGATGATATCAGGCGATGATTCAATCATAACGCGCACAGCGTCAGGATTATTTTCATAATGTCCCGCCTTCATCGTGTCCTCATAGTAACAGTTGTAGTCGTCCACGCTTTTTAACACGCAAACGCCGCCCTGCGCAAGGTATGAGTCAGCGTCCTTCAGGTTTTCTTTAGTAATAATCAGTATCTCCCTGTCATCAGGCAGGCACAGCGCTGTAAACAGTCCTGCAACGCCCGAGCCGACTATTACCGTTTGCGTTTTTATGTAATTCTCTCGTTTCATACAGTTTACCATTATAATGTAATATTTATTTTAATATATATAAAATTCTTTATAAAGTCAATACTTATTGAGTTTTATCATAATTAAAAATAATAAAATGGGAATAAAACTATTGACTTTTCTGTAATAATATGTTACCTTTTTGTTACCATTTAAAACATCAATATTTTGGATAAATCGCCTGATTATTCCAAAATATACAATATATTGTGTCGTTTTTTCAAATTAACCAAATATTTTGATGTTTTTGTTATTTACATTTTGGATAAAATAAATACAGAGCGGTTTAAATTGCATAGATAATTTGGTATAATACCAATCGTATCAGAATGTACATATGCAATTTTTTAGAATTTTACTTTAACGATAATATATAACAAACCCGAAAATCAGGGGGAATAAGGATGGAAAATTTTGTAGTCAAAGGCGGTCACGAACTGTTTGGCGAAGTTAATATCAGCGGCGCAAAAAATGCCGCGGTTGCAATTATCCCTGCGGCAATTCTTGCAGGCGATGTTGTAAGGATTGAAAATATACCGCAGATTAGTGACGTTCACCTTATTATAGAAATTCTCGACAGTATGGGTGCCGAGATTAAACTTATCAACAAAAACACAATTGAAATTAACAGTTCAAACCTGCAGTATCAGACAGTGCCGTATGAACTTGCTTCTCATTTCAGAGCAAGTTACTATCTTATCGGCGCAATGCTCGGCAGGTTTAAGAAGGCTGAGGTTGCGCTCCCGGGCGGATGTAACTTCGGCGTGCGTCCGATTGACCTTCATATCAAAGGCTTTGAAATGCTCGGCTCAAAGGTTGATATCATCGACGGTATGGTCTGCGCAGAGGCGGATAAACTTGTCGGTGCGTCCGTTTATATGGACACCGTTTCTGTCGGCGCAACTATCAACGTTATGCTCGCGGCAGTTCTCGCGCGCGGCCTTACTGTTATTGAAAACGCGGCTAAAGAACCGCATATTGTTGACCTTGCAAACTTCCTCAACTCAATGGGTGCGGACGTAAGGGGCGCAGGTACTGACGTTATCAAAATTCGCGGCGTTGAAAAAATGCACGGTTGCACGTATTCTATTATT
>ONXZ01000217.1 GCA_900321905.1 uncultured Eubacteriales bacterium | reverse complement strand
ACTTGTGACCGAGAGCGTTAACATATGCGTCAACATAACTGTCACCGCATTCGCAGGTGTGCGTTGTGTAACCCTGTTCTGTGCAGGTCGGATTTGTTACAATAGTGTTATATGAGTGTGTATGCAAGTGAATTGTTGCGTCAGTTAAACACGAATTTGATGACCCGATTGTTATTGCATCCCACTGCTCTTTAGTGCCTGAATAATAAACATCTGTTAAACTTGTGCATCCATTAAATGCTTCCTCGCCAATGGTTGTTACGCTGTTTCCTATTGTTGCACTTGTTAAGTTGCTGCAACCTTTAAATGCGGATTTCCCAATACTTGTAACGCTGTTACCAATTGTTAGTTCATTTATCTTATTGTTATCACAAAATGCATACTTTCCGATACTGTTAACACTGTCCGGAATAGTTACACTCTCAAAACTACAATACCTAAAAGCATAGTCCTCTATGGTTTTTACGGTTTTGGGAATCGTTATGTTTTCTAATTGCCGACAATTATCAAATGAGCTATAACCTATAATCTCAATATCATCAGGAATAACTGTAGTTTTACAACCTGTTATCAATTTGTTAGTCGATGTTTCTATAATCGCATTGCAATTGTTTCTGCTGTCATATTTAGGGTTATCGTTATCAACTATTACGCTTGTTAATTCTGAACACCAATAAAACGGATTTTCGGAAATGCTTTCTACGGTTTTTGGGATGAAAACACTATTTAGTTTGGAAAAATTGTAAAACGCAGTGCTTCCGATTTCGGTTATTCCTTCGTTAATAATAATTTTTTCGACATCTGAATCAGAGAAAAATGCGTAGCTATCAATTGCACCGGTTCCGCTGATTGTAAGCATTCCTGTTTCGCTGTCAAAGGTGTATGTTGCATTCTCACCGCATTGTCCGCTTGGTTCAAGCGCACTTGCTGCAAACGGCAATGCCGCAATTGTTGACATTACCATTAACAATGATAAAACTACAGATAAAAACCTTTTCATAATAAATACCTCCAATAATTTTATACTATAAATATCTGCAATTACAATTATACTCAATATATTAAGCATAGTCAAGATATTAAGTATGATAAAATTTTTTCGGTGATTTTTTATGATTAGTTACAAACCGTTTTATGATACTTTATTCAAAAAGGGGATAACTGAGTATAATCTGATTTACAAACAGGGCATATCAGCAAATACTTTATACAGAATGAAGCAAGGAAAAGCGATAACAACAAAAACTCTTGACGAATTGTGTGAGATACTTGATTGCACCGTATCGGAAATAATTGAATACTCAAAATCAAATTAACCAAAAACAAAACAGACGGAAAGCGATATTTGCTTTCCGTCTGTTGTTTAACTTTTTGTAACTTACGCCTTGTTAACTTTGTTTGCAAGATTGCTCTTCTTTCTTGCAGCGCAGTTCTTGTGGATAAGGTTTTTGCTTGCAGCCTGGTCAATCTTTTTGATTGCGTCCTTAACAAGTACGTCCTTATCGTCTGCGTTAGTTTCAATAGCGGCGTTAGCCTTCTTGATAGCAGTTTTGAGAGCAGAGTTTCTTGCCTTATTATTTGCAGCCTTCTTGGCATTTACCTTAACTCTCTTTTTTGCAGATTTAATATTAGCCATTTCTTTCACTCCTTTGCGAGTTGATGTTTATATTGAGGTTGAACATATAATTTAATGCTTATGTATATTATCACAACTTAAAACAAAATGCAAGCATTTTTTTATTTTTGGGCATACTTTTATTGAAAAACTTTGTTTGTGTGGTGATTTTTTTGGAAAACCGTAGCGATTTAGCGCTTGAATGTTATGAGTCGGGCGATAAAACAAGGCTTAGCGGCGTAGCGGTAAAGGAGGAAAACGGCGTTACAACCGTTGACGTGCTGAACGACGAAGGCGCCGCCGCAATCGGCAAGCCTGTGGGGCGTTACGTTACTCTTGAGGTAAACTCGTTTGTCTACGACACGGATATTTTTGACGGCAGGCTCGATGACTTTGCAGATATTCTGCACTCGCTTTTGCCCGAAAATATCGGCTGCGCGCTGGTTGCAGGGCTTGGCAACAACAATATTACCGCCGACGCGCTCGGTGTTCGCACAGGGGAATATATCCTGCCGACACGGCATATAATTAATGATTTAAAAAAAGCGTTTGGCACAGACAGCATAATGTCTGTTGCCTCTGTCGCAACAGGTGTGCTGGGTGATACAGGCGTTGAAACTGCCGAGATTATAAAGGGCGTTGCCTCGCAGATTCAGCCGTCTTGCGTTATCACCGTTGACGCGCTTGCCGCGAGTTCACCCGACAGGCTCGGCACAACAGTCCAGTTTGCAAACACGGGCATAACGCCCGGCTCAGGCGTGGGCAATCACCGCCACGAGATTTCTGCCGAAACGCTCGGCGTACCTGTGATTTCTGTCGGCATACCAACGGTGGTGCGCGTGTCCGCTTACGATAAAAATGTTGGCGCAAACGCATATGTCACACCACGTGAGATTGACCGCATTATCCAGCAGGGGGCAAAACTAATCGGTATGGGCATTAACGTGACCTTGCAGCAAAACCTCACCGCGCAGGACATTTACGCCCTTGTCGGCTGATGCGTCGGGCGCAAGACTCAAGGGGATGGGTGTACTTCGTCCACACCTGATTATATTCGGGACGCCGGGGTCGTCGTCCCCTACAAATATACGTTTCTGCGAGCAACTGTAGGGGCTGACGACCTCGGCAGCCCGATAATTGCCGAGTAACAACAATTCATCGTTCACAATTCAAAAGGACCTCTAT
>ONXZ01000218.1 GCA_900321905.1 uncultured Eubacteriales bacterium | reverse complement strand
TTTTGGTCGTCCCATTCTTTTCATCTCCTTTTTCTCTATCTTACCACAAAAAATGATGGTAGACACTTTTTTTGTGTCTACCATCATTATATCATTTCAGGTTAACTTCCCTTTTTTATTTTGTCTTTACTGTTTTAACTTTTGACCATTTGGAATAGAACGTTCTACCGCCTGTCTTTTTGTATGTACGCACCCGAAAATAATACTTTTTGCCTGATTTTAGACCCTTAATCGTCCTCACAAATTTCTTGTGGTTTGCCGATATAATATGCTTTGTAGCACCTGCGGTAAAGTTTTTTGACGTGCTGTACTGTATCTGATATCCTGTTGTCTGCACGCTCTGCTTCTTCCAACTGACTTTAACGCTCTTTTTGGCGGGCGTCAGTTTTGTTATCGTAGTTGACTGCGGCTTAACTACAAAGTAAAGCGTTTTGCCGCCTGTGTAGTTGTTTTTCATCGCAACCTTAACCGCATACTTGCCGACGCTTGTCCTGCCTGCTGAGTATGTAACGGAGTAGTTGCTCTTCGGTACTGTGTACTTGCCGTCGGTAACAACCACATTCGGCGTTTTCGCCTTGCCGCTGTAGTAAAACGTGCTGTATGTTAGTGCCGCTTTAAATTCCTTTTTAGGCGTAACGGTAAATGTCTTTTTAACTGTGCCTTCAAGGCAGCCGATACCGCTTACTGTTACTGACGCAGCGCCTGCCGCTGTGTTGTTTTGGTACTTTACCGAGTAATCAACGCCTTCTTTAAGTGCGGCGCCGTTGTGCGATACAGCGACTTTCGGCTTAACACCTGCAGGCGAAAATGTATATTTGCTTCCGTTTGGGAGCGTTACGTCGCTGTCGTTAATCTTGCCCGTAACACCAAACTTGTATTCCGTAAGGTTTGTAATATACATATAGTTGCCGCTGGTGTCAGTCGCCTTCATCTTTGAAATGTTCCAGTGACCGATTTCGCTGTTTTCGTCAATCAAAAACGCTGTGTAGTATAGGTCGGTTTCACCGTACTTTTTCATATTCCTTGTAAAACTCTGTGCGCCTGACGGTGAGTCAATCGTGATTGTCACGCTGTCAAGCGCAACATTTTCCTTTACAGGCACGGCAACGGTAACCGTGTCGCCTGCCGAGGCGTATTCCTTGTCACCGCTAATCAAAATCTGCATATTCCAAACTTCAATTATCGGCGCTTCTTTGTCCTCATCAGCAAGCACGCTGAAAGGAACAAAAATTATTATCAGTGCGAGGAGTATGGAAATTAAACGTTTCAAAAAACCACTCCTAAATGTGTTTTACAATCTCGTTTGTCTTACCGTTTTTTATGTAAACTCTCGGCACTCTGCGCGCAATGCGGCAGGGGAGTTCGTAGTTAAATGAATGACCTTTTTCACTCACTTCTTCCATAGTCAGCGTTTCGTCACACTGCGTGCCGACAAGCACAATTTCGCTACCGATTTCAGCACTGTCAATACCGGTGACGTCAATCATAAACTGGTCCATACAAACTCTGCCGATAATCTTAGCGCGCTTGCCGCAGACAAGTACTTCGCCAATGTTTGAGAGCGTGCGCGGATAGCCGTCTGCGTATCCCACAGGCACAGTAGCAACCACTGTATCAGCCGTGGTTACAAAGTCGCCGCCGTAACTGATTTCTCTGCCTGCAGGTAAAGTCTTGATGTGCGAAATGCTTGTTTTCCACTGCATTGCAGGCTTGATGTCGAGCAGGCTTTCGTCAACATCGTGCGACGGGTACAGACCGTACAGAATAATGCCCATACGGCACATATTAAACTGCTTGTCAAAGTTCATAATTCCCGCGCTGTTGTTGATGTGTTTAATCGGAATGTCAATGCCGCGCGCTTCAAGTTTATCGCAAAAATCTGCAAAAATTTCTTGCTGCCTGAGCGCCTTTGTGAGGTCGCTTTCATCAGCAGTCGCAAAGTGAGAAAATATGCCTTCCGCCGTTATATTTGGCAGGCTTGCAATCTTCTTGCAGATATCTGCGCTCTCGTCGTCTGCCTGAAAACCGATACGGCTCATGCCCGTATCAACGCAAAAGTGAAACGGTACTGTTTTACCCTGTTTTTCCGCTTCCTTTGACAGCACCTTTGCGTCGTCAATATGAAAAATCGGGATTCTGATATCGTTTTCAACAACTGCGCCAAAGTCCTCGGGTGAAACATATCCGAGTATCAAAATAGGCGTTTTAACGCCTGCGTTTTTGAGTTCAAGCGCTTCCTCAATACACGCCACGCCGAAAAAGTCAAATTCGCCCTCAAACTCTTTTGCGAGTTTTACCGAGCCGTGACCGTAGCCGTCAGCCTTGATTACGCCGAGCAGTTTAACACCGTTTTGCAGTTTTGATTTTGTGTTTTCGATGTTATGTTTAACCGAGTCAAGATTGACCTCGGCATAGGTTCTTAAATACATAAAACCACCTCAATATTAATATATTATAACTTTTACTGTTAAAATTCAACCCTTATTGTAAAATCACTGCTTTTGTGCTATACTATCAATATTGTATTTTGAGGTGGTTATATGAAATTACTTGTACTTGACGGAAACAGCATTGTTAACCGCGCTTTTTACGGCATCAGGCTGCTCACAAACAAAAAGGGCGAGTACACCAATGCGATTTACGGATTTTTAAATATACTTCTTAAACTGCAGGAGATGAGCGGCGCAGAGGCAGTGACTGTCGCTTTTGACGTTCACGCCCCGACCTTCCGCCATGAGATGTACGGTGAGTACAAAGCGGGCAGAAAAGGTATGCCCGACGAACTTC
>ONXZ01000219.1 GCA_900321905.1 uncultured Eubacteriales bacterium | reverse complement strand
TTCTGAATCGTTTTCAAACAAAAAGGACAAGTTTTACTTGTCCTTTTTTCTGTTGCGGATAACTATCATAAACACCATACCAATCAGGCCGCCGATAGTGTTCATCATCATATCGGTCACGGTATCGAAAAGTCCGAGATAACCGTACTCGCCGCGATATTTTGAAATATCAAAAATCGCCGTTTCCTCCCCCGCTTTAGCAAGTTGCAGATTTGTGCCGTGCAGAGTGTCCATAAGAAACTCGTAAAACTCCCAGCCGACTGCGATTGACAGCGCAAACATCAAACTGAAAATTGCCGCAAGCGTTGCTGCGCACTCGCCTTTTTTGCGCTGAATGATCACCGCAAAATCGTAGCCAAACACAGCGCAGACCATACCTGACATAATGTGCATAAACTCGTCAAACCACTTGTATTTATCAAACACGCCGAGGTATGAACCGATAACAATGCCGATAAAAATTACGAGATTGAGCATTGTCTGGCTTATCGGCGGCACCTCCTCGATAAACGAGCCGTTGCCGAGTATCTGAAACAAATCCCACAGGTGCGTAAAAATAAAGCAGAATATGCTCTCAAATCCCATAACCTTGTTGCCGTGTATAAACGAATATCCCGCGCACACAAGCATTGAAATGCGCACTATTATCCAAAATACAAGTTGCCATTTTGGTATTTTTTCAATAGGGTCTTTCTTAATTTTGTACTTCATATTTTTCTCCAAAATACGTGATACTGCTATCATAACACAAAACGGTGATGATTTAAACAGTTTTTTGCAAAATGTCTAATTCTAAAATAATTCTAAACTAATTGGACAAAGGTTTGTTTTTTTTATTTTATTCGCTATAATATAACGGAATCAAAAATCGGAGGAAAGTATATGGAAACCCCAAAGAACACACCTAAAGCGCCTTGGTTTAAGTATTTTGGCGATATGCCGCGCACACTTGAATATCCTGAAGGCTCGATGTACGAGGCTGTCCGTCACGCATATGATACGCATATGCACGGCAACGGCTACAAAAACTACGCATACATATTCCAGGGCAAAAAGACATTTTACCCGGAATTTTTCAAAAAGATTGACACGGTTGCAAAGGCGTTTAAGGCAATCGGCGTTGGCGAGGGCGACAAGGTAACAATCTGTATGCCAAACGCTCCGCAGGGCATTGACAGTTTTTACGCGCTCAACAGAATCGGCGCAGTACCTGCAATGATTCACCCGCTGTCTGCTCCCGGCGAAATCAAGTTTTATGTAACACATTCTGAGAGCAAGGCTGTGCTTGTACTCGATATGTTCTACGAAAAAGTTATTGACGCGCTCAAAGACGTTGACTACGAGGTTAAAATCATTGTAGCGCATATCAAGGACGAACTTCCCTTCCCGCTCAATATGCTTTATCCGCTGACAGTCAAGGATAAACCTGCACCTGTTCCGAAGGACAGCAAAACCGTTATCGACTGGAAAGATTTTGTTGCAGGCGGCAAGGCTGTTAAGGAACTTCCCGACACACATCCTAAAAAGAACGACACCGCAGTAATTCTTTTTTCGGGCGGCACAACAGGTACTTCAAAGGGTATCGAACTCACAAACCTCAATATGAACGCGCTCGGCTACGAAGTTGCGGCAGGCGCAGGTTTTTCGATGAAAGACTTGCGTATGTTCTCGGTAATGCCGCTGTTTCACGGCTTCGGTCTCGGCGTTGGTATACACACCGCGCTTGTAAACTGCGCAACTTGTGTGCTTATCCCGCAGTTCACAATCAAGACTTACGCAAAAGACGTGCTGAAATACAAACCAAACGTAATTGTAGGCGTGCCTACCCTGTTTGAGGCACTGCTGCGCAGCGACGGATTTGACGGCGCTGACCTGTCATTCCTCAAGGGCGTGTTCTGCGGCGGCGACTCACTTTCTATCGAACTTAAAAAGAAAGTTGACGCTTTCCTTAAAGACCACAACGCCAAGGTACAGATTCGCGAGGGCTACGGCACAACAGAGTGCGTGACCGCTTCCTGCCTGACGCCGCACGACTTTTTCCGCGAGGGCAGTATCGGTATTCCGTTCCCTGACAACTACTACCAGATTGTTGACCCGAACACCGACAAAGAACTGCCGTACGGCACAGAGGGCGAAATCTGCATTATGAGCCCGACTGTTATGAAAGGCTACCTTAACAACAGAGCCGAAACAGCCTCAACTCTGCGCACGCACGAGGACGGCAACGTTTGGCTGCACACAGGCGACCTCGGCACAATGGACGAGGACGGCTTTATCTACTACAAGCAAAGGCTCAAGAGACTCATCATCGTATCGGGCGTTAACGTTTATCCGTCACAGGTTGAAAACACTATCGACGCTCACCCTGATGTGCTTCTCTCCTGCGCTATCGGTATACCTGACCCTTACAAAATGCACAAGGTTAAGGCGTTTGTAGTGCTTCGTCCGGGCGTTGAGCCGAGCGACAAAATCAAGGAAGAAATCCTTGAACACTGCAGACAGAACATCTCGAGATACGCTATGCCGCGCGAGATTGAGTTCCGTGACGAACTGCCGAAAACTCTTGTTGGTAAGGTTGCATACCGCAAACTTGAAGAAGAGGAAGAAGCAAAAGCAAAGGCTGCCGAAGAAGCAGCAGAATAAGTATTAACGGCTCGTTGAAAATCAACGAGCCGTTGGGGCGTCCGTCATAAAGAAGGTTAGGTTTTGGCTTTGTCCTTTTGCCCCTAAAGACATTAAAAACCGCCTGTATACGCGAGTATGCAGGCGGT
>ONXZ01000220.1 GCA_900321905.1 uncultured Eubacteriales bacterium | reverse complement strand
TGAAATATCAATCCCACAGGCAGAGGCAATGTTTTTGCGCATTTCGTCAATGTGCGGTTTCATTTTAGGTGCTTGTGCGATTAGCGTTGAGTCTATATTTGCAATAGTATAGCCCTCGCCTTTTACTCTGTCAGCAACTGCTTCAAGTAGTTTCAGCGAGTCCGCGCCCTTCCATTTTTCATCAGTATCGGGAAACATTCCGCCAATGTCGCCAAGTGCAGCCGCGCCAAGCAGTGCGTCTGAAATTGCGTGCAATAAAACGTCAGCGTCTGAGTGGCCGAGAAGTCCGAGCGAGTGCGGTATATCTACACCGCCTACAATCAGTTTTCTGCCCTTTACTAATTTATGTACATCGTATCCATGACCTATTCTCATAATATCACCTGCTTTTTAAAATGTTTTCTGCGAGCGGAAGGTCATCAGGCGTAGTGATTTTTATATTAGTGTAACTGCCTGTGACCATTTTAACTTTGCCGCCTGCATACTCGATAAGTTGGCAATCATCGGTAAAATCTTTGCCATCATCAAGCGATTTTTCAAGCGCGTTTTTGTACTGCTTAAAATCAAAGATTTGAGGCGTCTGCACAGCAAAAAGTTTACTTCTGTCAGGTGTATCGACAATGAAGTTATCGCCATCAATAACCTTGATTGTGTCCTTAACCGGCACGCCGACAGCAGCCGCGCCGCAATCTCTTGCGGCGATAACCGTGTTTTCGATATCCTCTTCGCTTATAAGAGGGCGCGCACCGTCGTGAATAATCAGCATATCGGCGCTGTCGATGGTGTCAACAGCGTTTTTAACGCTCTTTTGGCGTGTGTCGCCGCCAATAACAAAGGTAATACGCTCGTCGTCAAGGAGGTTTGCAAAGGTTTCCAAATCCTGCTCGCGAACTGTGACAATAATATCGTCAACATCGCTGATATTCAGAAACGCATTAACGCTACGCTCAATAACTGTTTTGCCGTCAATTTCGAGCAGGAGTTTTGATTTTTCACTTTTCATACGGGTTCCCGACCCTGCGCCGAGAACGATTGCAACGTTACTCAACTTCTTTCACCTCGCTGAGTTCTTCTTCATTAGGGGTTACATATTCTGTCTTGTAATTGTCGTAAATCACCATGCCGAACTTTGCGCCGTTTGGCTTGTGAACATTTTTGACAATTGTGTAGTCAACCGCAACGTTTGATGACGCGTGCGCCTTTGAGTGGTGAGCCGCAAGCATAGCCGCCTCGCGAATTAATTTGTCTGTAAATGGCTTATCCTTTACAGCAGTTACAATAACGTGACTGCCTGCCGCGTCCTTGACGTGGAACCAGAGGTCGTAGTTTTTAGCAGTTTTGAGGGTGAGTTCGTCGTTTTGCATATTGTTTCTGCCGACTGCGATTTCAAACCCCTCGCTTGATATGAACCTGCGTGGCGGAAGTTTCTTTTCCCTGCCGCGCTTGACACTGCGCTTGCCGATAAAACCAGACTGATAAAGTTCGGTGCGGATTGCAGTGATTTCGCTATCCGTTTCAGCACGCGAAAGCATATCAATAACGGAGTCGAGATACTCCGCTTCGTCCTCTGCCTGCTTTATAAAGGCGTTGAGTTTGCTCTCGGCAACTTGCTTTTTGCGGTAGTCTTTGTAGTATTTCTGCGCATTTTGTGCAGGTGTTAATGCAACGTCTGCTTTAATACGCTTAATTTTGCCGTCGTCGTAATAATTTTCAAGTTCATAAAACGCTGCGCCCTTCTCAAGTCGGTAGAGATTGGCGTTAATAAGGTCGCCGCAGATTTTAAGTTCTTCCTTGCCCTCGCACTCTTTGAGTTCACGCCTGCGGTTAATGCCTTTGCGCACAGCACGCTCATGCAAAACCGTGAGTTGCTTGAAAAGGTCGTTGCTGCGCTGCCTTATGCGTTCATAGCGCACCTGCTCAAAGTAGTAATAATCAATGAGTTCTGAAAAGGTGTCAAAACACTTGTACTCGGCAAGGTCGCCATACTGCTTTGGTTTGAAATAAGTGTAATCTTTAGGTTTGTCAACGATAATAACAGTAGGCTCAGGCTCCCTGATATGCGTGCGGAGTTCCGCAAGCGACATACCGTACTCAAGTTCGCGCGCAACTATTGGCGAAATACCCTGCAAAACCTCCTGATACGCAAGCGATTTTTTAATTCCGAGCGAGTTAATGCTGCGCTCAAGTTCTGCCGTGTCATACTCAAAAATGTTGCGTTTGCTCTGTTGCGGCGGTAGTTCGTAGTGCAGTCCCGGCAGCACTTCGCGCACGCTCGATGTGAACTCATCAATCTTTTTGACACACTCGACAATAACGCCTTCCTCATCAACAAGGATAATATTGCTGTGCCGCCCCATAATCTCGACAACAAGTCTGAAGGTAACAGGGTCGCCGAGGTCATTTTTTGCATCAAAAACAAAGGTGACTATGCGCTCAAAGCCATCTTGCGTTATCTCCCGAAGTTTTGCGCCGCCGAGGTGCTTGCGCAGAAGCATTGTGAGCATAGGCGGTTTTTTGGGATTTTCGACAAACTGATTTGTCAGTTGTATGCGCGGACACTCTGCCTTTGCAGAAAGCAGCAGTTTTTCCGTACCGTCAAAGGTACGAAACGTAAACAGCAGTTCTTCCCGTGACGGCTGGTATATTTTATCAACGCGGAAGCCGACAAGTTTGTCGCTTATTTCATTTTTAATCAGGTTTAAAAAAATTCCGTCAAATGACATGCGTCGTTAGGCGGCTTCGTGATTGAAACATAACGCAAGCATTA
>ONXZ01000221.1 GCA_900321905.1 uncultured Eubacteriales bacterium | reverse complement strand
GCAAGGTAGAGGTGAGTGTTTTCGTTTTCAATGCTTTCCGCTATCCCCTGTTCCGTCCACGGAGTAGAAAAACACGCCTGTTCAATTCTCAAAATCTCTGCAACGTCGTAAGCCTGAGCAGTTTTTATTACAATATCCATAATCAATGTGCCGAATACCACGTTTTTCCTATTGCTCCGTCTGCACGCAGTTTAACTTTCATCTTGCAGGCAGACTCCATTTCTTCCGTAACAATCTGCAAGGCTTTTTCCGCCTCGTTTTCAGGTGCTTCGACTATAAGTTCGTCGTGTACCTGCAAAATGAGTTTCGACTGCATACCCTCGTCTGCAAGGCGTTTGTCAACCTTTATCATTGCGATTTTGATGATGTCAGCCGCTGTGCCCTGAATTGGCATATTGCGCGCTACACGCTCACCGAAAGCACGCAGCATATGATTTGACGAAGCAAGTTCGGGCAGATAGCGGCGACGTTTAAACAGCGTTTCGCTGTATCCCCTTTCCTTTGCAAGGTCAATCATTTTGCTCATATAGCGGTCAACGCCACTGTAGGTCGCAAGGTAGTTGTTGATATACTCCTGCGCTTCCTTACGGGTAACGCCTATATCTTTAGCAAGGCTGAATGCGCCAATACCGTAAACTATGCCAAAGTTAACAGCCTTGGCACGCGAGCGCAGTTCTTTAGTGATAAGTTCAACAGGCATACCGAACACCTGAGACGCGGTTATAGTGTGAATATCATCGCCGTTATTAAAGGCGTTAATCATATTTTCGTCATTTGCAAGGTCGGACAGCACGCGCAGTTCGATCTGGCTGTAGTCGGCGTCAACAAGAAGTTTGCCGTCGCTCGCCACAAAGAATTTGCGCATTTCTCTGCCGAGTTCCGTGCGTATCGGAATATTCTGCAAGTTCGGCTCAAGTGAACTTATCCTTCCGGTGCGTGCTTCGACCTGATTGAAAGAAGTGTGGATTCTGCCGTCGGGCGCAATCACTTTAAGCAAACCGTCGCAGTATGTCGATTTGAGTTTTGTAAGCGAGCGGTATTCAAGGATATAGTCAATTACAAAGTGGTCGTGGCGCAGACCCTCAAGTACCTCTGCATTGGTGGAATAGCCGCTCTTTGTCTTTTTCTTTGCAGGAAGTCCCAAGTCCTCAAACAGGGCAATTCCGAGTTGTTTTGGCGAGTTGATATTGAACTCGTAGCCAACTGCGTCATAGATAAGGTCGGTGAGTTCGTTAATTCTGACGGACAGTTTTTTTCCGAAATCTTCAATGCCCTTACGGTCAACGGCAAAACCCTCGACCTCCATTTTTGCAAGTACGCGCGAGAGCGGCAGTTCAATCTCGTCAAGAAGCGACATCTGGTTTGCCTCTTTGAGAAGTTCGTCTGTCTTGTCAAAAAGCGGTTTGAGAGTTGCTGCATATGACACGTTTGTATCCTCGCCGCCGAGCGGATTGTCAAACTTCGGAAGTGAAACACCGTATTCAAGACAAAGGTGTTCAATATCATATTTGTTATCAGACGGTTTGAGCAGATATGCGCTGAGCATAAGGTCGCCGCAAACGCTCTTGCAGTCCGTGCCGAGCCTTGCAGCAAGGCGGTGCAGATATTTTGAATTATAGGTGTATTTTTTGATGTTTTCGTTTTCAAAAAACGTTTTTACAAAATCGGTGTAACCGTCGGTTTCGCTCGGCAAAGACACAATTTCATCGCCGAAGGCAAACAGCATATCGCTGATACCACCGTCAACAATAACAGGGTAAACGTAAATGTTACCGTCAAGTTTTGCAAGCAGTTTTTCGCAATCCGTGCAGGTTGTGCAAGTGATTTCCCGTGGCTTTTCATCAGGCTCAACCTCTGCGGCGTCGTTGCCGTCAAGGTTAAAGCGTGGAATAAGCGAATAGAGTTCAAGGCGCACAAATTCAGTTGCCGCAGCCTTTGAATCAACGTCTGTGATAACGTAGTTATTTATGTTTGTATCAATCGGTGCATTGCATTTAATTTCGCCGAGTTTGAGCGAAAGATAAGCGTTGTCTTTATCGTTTGCAAGTTTTGCACGCACGCCTTTGGTGACGTCAATCGTGTCAAGATTTGCGTATATATTATCAACACTCTCAAAGCGCGCAATGAGGTCAAGCGCGGTCTTTGCGCCGATACCCTTAACGCCCGGGATATTGTCTGAACTGTCGCCCTGAAGCGCCTTAACCTGAATGAGTTGTTGCGGTGTAACGCCGTACTCGTCCATAATCGCTTTTTCATCGTAAACGTCAGTCACCGCCTGTCCGCCTTTGGTGCGTGCAAGCAGAACTTTAACGCCGCCGTGCGCAAGTTGGAGGGAGTCCCTGTCGCCCGTTGCGATAAAACACTCGTCGCCGTTTTTGCGCCATGGCTCGTGAACGCCGCCCATAATCGAGGGCTCCGTGTCGAGTCGACCTTCTGTGCAGTAGTAGTACGTCTTGCCCACGTCATCTGCAGTGAATGTCAGGGTGGTGATATTTGCCTTATCAGTGTCACCCAAGCTGCTATAGGTGCTTCCAGAGATGATCGTGCCCACGGCGTACGGCGAGTTGCCAACCTGGAATGCGGTGTTGACGACATATACATCTCCTGCCGCTTTCACGTCGATAGAAGTATAGTGCCGCTTCTCGTTCGGCAGGCTCTCATATTCCGTACGAGAATATTCCTCACCATTCTTCAGTGTTACACCGTTGTGAGTAGAGGTCTCGTCACCATTGTAGGTAGCTCTGTAGTCAACAGGATTCGCCAGTGA
>ONXZ01000222.1 GCA_900321905.1 uncultured Eubacteriales bacterium | reverse complement strand
CGCATCTGCTGAGTTGATTCTTCCGTCGCCGTCGCAGTCCGCATTTTTCTGCTGAGCGGCGCTGAGCAGTTTCAGCTCCGTTGAATGCTGAAGTATGAGAAGCGCATCAGCCGCGGTAAATCTCTTATCGCCGTCAAGATCCGGATAAACACGAGCAACAGATCTTGTTTTGCCGAGATCTGTTTTGCATCTGCTGCATGTCAGCTTTTCGGTGCCTGTATATTTAAATGTCGGTCTGGTAACAAATACCCACTGCTGAGAGTGACCGAGAGCTGCGGTTTCTTTTGTTTCCGATGCCTGTTTGCACATATTGCAGACTCTCTGATTAAAGCCTTTTTCTGTGCAGGTCGGCTCTACGACAGTTTCCCATTTGCCGTATGTATGCGCCAGTTTAGCTATCTCCGTTTCATTAAAATACTCATTGCATCTTGAACACTTATCAGCTTTCTTTCCGGCATGTGTGCAAGTTGCTTCTGTTATAGTTTTAACGCCTGTGGAAACATGACCGAGCGCATTAATATCTCTCGGCTGAGTTTTTTCGCCGCAGACTGTGCATATCTGAACTTCGCTGCCCTTTTCCGTGCAGGTCGGTGCTTTCAATTGAGTCCACTGCGCAGGATATTTATGTCCTGTCTTGTTAAGTATTTCTGTTTTGATTACAGCGCCGCAATCCTTGCATACTGTTGTTTTTGATCCGTCCTGCGTACAGGAAGCATCTTTAACAACCACCTCGGTGTTGTGTCCCTTTGCAGGAATTACTTCTCTTTCAAAAACCTCGCCGCAGACTGTGCATGCCATGGTTTTTTCGCCCGGCTCTGTGCAGGTAGCGTCTTTTATTATCCAGTTTTCAGATTTTTTATGTCCGCCGCCGTTGGCGATAGGTCTTGTTTCATATTCCTCTTTGCAGTATGTGCAGATAAGCTTTTCTTCGCCGTCTTCTGTACAAGTTGCCGCTTTGACAGTTACCCACTGTTTGTTATGGTCAGTAACGGGAATCTCTTTAGTTTCCTTTACATCGCCGCATACTGAGCAGGCTATATTCTCTGTTCCTGTTTCATTACAGGTTGCTTCTTTAACTATTACGGACTTATAGTCGTGAGGGATTTTTTCAATAGCTTTTTCTTCAAGGTGCTTGCCGCAGTCCGGGCAGATAAGTGCGCTTAATCCTTCCTCAGTACAGGTGGCGGGAGTAACTTCTTCCCATTTCCCTTCTGCGTGTTCTTTGGGCGGAAGATCGTTTTCTTTAGTATATCCGCATTTTGAACAATGCTCAACAGATTTGCCGCCGAGAGAACAATCCTCATAAGTCGGCGCAGTTATACTGTAATACTCGTTGCCGTCATTAACGTGGAACGGGCAGAGAATATCAAAATTATAGTTGATAACACCGAAATAATTTCCTGTGCCTTTAACAGCAACTGCAGCTTTGCCGATTTCGATATTATCTTTATACTCAACAATATAATCAACGCCTTCTGTAAGTACGGCGCCTTCAGTCGTGGTTACGGTGATGGCGTTCATTGTTACAGGCGCGCCGGTATAGTTCTTTTCTGTTTCAATGCCTTCAATAGTGCAAAGACTCAGATCGCCGAAATACTCAACGTCTATATCGTTTACCTGAGCGTAACGATCAGCAGACGAGCCTTTTACGCATCTTATCAGCAAATCAGGCGACGTGCCGTAAAAAGCTCCTGCGTTGACAATAGTATCAGGTGAATAAACAGATACGTTCTTAAGCTTTGAACAGCCTGTGAATGCGCCTGCAGCCACGTTGAGAAGGTTGTGACCGAGAATTATCTTTTCAAGTGCGGTGTTGCGTTTAAATGCGCTTGCGCTTATATCCGTAACAGGATGTTCGCCGTTCACACCGTCATCGTAAGTATCGGGTACGGTAAAATATGTCGCTTTTGTATCGTTGAATTTTACAAGGGTATATGATTTTGTTGCTGCGTTATACTTCCAGTTGCACAATGTTGCAAGATTCAATTCAATGCTTGTTTTATTTGTATAAGGAGCAAAATCGTTTGTGCGGTCAATCATCGTTTTATTATCACTGCCGAGTTTTGCGGCGCTTGTGACTGTCAGGGTGAACGCAGGGTTGTTTTCAAGATTGGAAGCGTTTTTGATTTTAACTCTTACTATTGCAAACAGGCTGCCTTTAGTGAAAGTGAATCCATCAATGCTTGAAAGGCTCCAGATAACTTCACCCGGAGTTTCAGCGTTTTCAGAGTAGATATATCCGCCTGTGTCAACGCCGAGATTGCCTTCTTTAAGAGCATTGAGCGCCGTAACAAGACCGGCGCCTTTGGATATCGACAGAACTTCAAAAACGTCTTTATCAAATGTAAGCGCCAGATCACAAGCATTGATCTGATTGGACGTTTTGGTAACCGCCTGAGCAACTTTGATATTCAGCGTTACTTCCTCGCCCTGTCTTGAATTTACATCGTCTACCGTAAACAGCGGTAATTTGTTGGCTGCTGCTGTTCCGATCGAAACCGTTCCGATAATGAGGACGAGCGCCATTACCGAAGCCAGAATCTTTTTGATTTGTCTTAACATATAATCCCTCCTGAAAAGATTAATTATGATTAAAAATCTACAGAATAATAATAGTATAAAATTACGGATATGTCAATAATAATGCCTTTAAATATTTTAAAATATAAATTGCAATATTAAATGTCCACAAAGTTAAGCGGGATTAATTAGTTGAATTAGCTGATGTGAGGACAAGCCGTTTAAGATTCTTCTCGGATAGTT
>ONXZ01000224.1 GCA_900321905.1 uncultured Eubacteriales bacterium | reverse complement strand
GCGTCACAGCCGTTGATATATCCGGTTACGAGCATTGAGTCCTGACCGATGTAGTTGTTGAACGCCGACAACAGAAATGCGGTGTATGACATTCCTGTGTAGTCCTCTGTATCAGTCTTTTCAGTGTAGGTGAGATAGTCGCCGTCGAGTTTGAACTCGTAGTTTCCTTTAATCCCTTCGTCACCGTCGATGTTAACGATGATGGAATCATTTTCGACTTTTTCCTCAAACTTGGTGTTGGCGTAAGTCTGCTTGAAGGTCTTGTAGTCCTCGTCTTTTGCAAGATTGTCAACAATTCCTTGCAGCGTAGCGGCGCTGTCAAAATTGCTGCCGCCTTTTGAGCAAGCGGCAAGCGCCATAACTACTGCCAAAATAAGCGATACAGCGATGATGATTCTACTCTTTTTTCTCATAGTTTTCTCCTAAAAAAATTATTTAACTTTAACTGCTTTAACTGCAGTCCATTTTGAGTAGTATTTTTTCTTGTTAACTACCTTGTAGGTGCGAACACGAACAAAATACTTTTTGTTTTTCTTGAGTTTTTTTACTGTAGCGGCAGTTTTCTTAGAACCTTTAAGAGTTACGGTTTTCTTGTTCTTTGTAAACTTCTTGTTTGTGGCAACCTGTACCTGATAGCCTGATACGTTAGCAACCTTTTTGTAAGTAACTCTGAGTTTTTTCTTGCTGCCTTTAAGCGTTTTGATTGCAGTCTTTTTCGGGTTGATTTTGAATTTCTTTGTTACAGTGCCTACATAGCCGTTTTTGAACTTAATAATTGCCTTGCCTGTGCCGATTTTTTTATTGTTCTTATAAGATACAGTGTAATACTTCTTATTGAGTTTTTTGCCGTCGTATGTAGTAATGGTAACTGCGGGTTTAACAGCCTTACCTGTGTAAACTGCGTTTTTAACTGATGTTGATTCAATGCCCTTGTATATTGTGGTATAGTTCTCATATAAACAGTACCAGTCTGTGCATTTGTCGTAGATTCCGCCCGGGTCTGACGTGCCGTTCTTTTTGACCTTTACTTTGTCAACAAGACCTTTTTTATATGTGTGGGTGTGCCTTGTCACCGTAAGACCTGACGTAAAATCTTTACCGCCGTCCTGATAAGCGGCAACCTCATATTTTTCTTTAGCGCTGAGTTTTGCCGTGAACTTGATTGTGTTTGCGTGCTCAACATCAAGACCGAGCGCTTTATATTCGTCAATTACCTTTTGGTCAGCGTTTGAAAAGTCGAGAAACATACACATACCTTGAGTAGCGGTATCGCCGTCCTTATCGGTATACTCGGCTGAAGCAGCGCCTCCCGGTATCTCATCAGTAGTGCTTGTGCCTGGGATATTTGTATACTTGGTGTCAAATTCAAAAGTGTAGAAGCCTGTTTTATCAGGAGTGAATGTTGCAATAGTGGTTGGCTTATCGGTTGTGCCGTTTGCTGAAAGTGTTACGCTTGCTTTTTTACCTAACTTTAAATCAGGTACCGTAACAGCAAATGCGGTTGCGCTTGCAAAAACGCTTGTAATCAGCATCATTGCAGCAAGGATGGTTGATAATACTTTTTTCATTTTGTTTTCCTCCATGGACCTAAAATTAATATATTGTAACAGTGGTGCCCGGTGTCACGGTGCGGAGAATTTTAACCATATTCTCCTCAGAAACAGCAACACAGCCGCCCGTAGGATAATCAGGCTCTTTCCAGCAGTGCAGGAAGATTGCGTTACCTGCATACGGAGCGCCTGCCTTGTTGTAACCAAGGTCAAGAAAGTAAGCGTATCTTATCGGATAATCCATAAGATGCTCGTCGTCCTTGTAATCATTCTTCGGGTCCTTGCTCTTGTAGAGCAGTGTGTTGTATTTCTTGCCGTTTGCACCCGACGCACACCAGTACATATCGTCAGTGACCTTTGTGTACGGCAGTTTGCTGCCCGGATTGTCTTTGATGCCGTAGGATTCGCCGATTTCCCAGGTGCCGAGCGGAGTCTTTGTATCGCCCTCAGACTGCTTACCCGGACCGTTTTTGCCAACAAGCGCTTCGCAGGAGAATACTTTGTTGTACTTTCCGTCCTTAGCCTGGTAGATAGTGAGTTCAGCGTGGTAGTCGCCGTCAATGGCGGTTTTGATACCCATACGGTACTCACCGTCCCGCTCCTTTGAGATTGGCTGACCGAATAGTGTTTTCTCAACCTCGTCCTGCGAGATGATGTTTTTGTACAGTTTATAGTTTTTGATTACATCGCTGTACTTGGCGTTTGCTGCCGCTATCTTTTTTTGTGAATCTGTGTGAACGTATACAAGCAGACCTGTAAGTACAAGCACAGCCGCGACAAGCACGCAGATTACAGTTTTAATCTTCTTATTCATAGAACACCTCCAACATTGTTAATAATTTATCGAATATATTTTATCGAATATATAATAGCAGAATTAATCCTAATATTCAAGATAAAAAATTATATGTTTTTGTGTATTTGCTTTAATTCCGACAGTAATATAACACGTCATAGTTGTGTTGCTATTGACTGCTTTAATGATTTTTTATATATCTTGATTTATTTGTTCAAAACTCTTGCCTTTAATCTGTGTAATATGTATAATGATTGCGAGGTGACTAACTATTAAAAGTCAAGCAAAATTTTTAGTAATTAGTAAACCGGAAGAAAGACATAACAAATAAAGCCCTAAGCAAAAGAGCAAAAAAGA
>ONXZ01000225.1 GCA_900321905.1 uncultured Eubacteriales bacterium | reverse complement strand
ACTGCGGTGTGAATGAACTTGTCAACCTTAGCATTTTTGGCATTTTTCAGGGTAAGTTCGATAGCATTTTTGTCGATATCAGAGCCAAAAGCGGCAAAGTCGGTATCAGTCTTGATTATATCGTGACTGCGCTCGCGCTCGCTAATCCAAACGCTTTCAGGTATCAGACCCCAACGGTCAACCTCAAAATTTCTGTTAATACCGGGCGCTATGTTATTTGCAAGAAGTGCGCCTTCAATGAGCACGGTGCCGCTGCCGCAGCAAGGGTCGTAAAGTGTGTGATAGTGGCGCAGACGGCTAAGACTGCACATAGCGGCGGCAAGCGTTTCACGAATTGGAGCGTCGTTGCCCTGCGGACGGTAGCCGCGTTTGTGCAGTGCGGCACCGCTTGTGTCGAGCATAACAGTGACTTCGTCTTTCATAATTGAAAACTGTATCTGATGCACAGGTCCGCTTTCTTCAAACCACGTTATGCCGTAATCTGCAGAGAGAGAATCCACAACAGCCTTTTTGATAATCTTCTGGCAGTCGGGAACAGAGTGCAGTTGTGAGTTAATTGAAAAGCCTTTAACGGGAAATGTGTCGCGTGAGCCTATAAAATCAGACCACGGCAACGCTTTAACCTGCTGATATAGTTCTTCAAACGAAGTGGCAAAGAACCTGTCAAGCACTATTAAAATACGCTCAGAAAAACGCGAGCAGATATTAGCGCGTGCAAGGATTGAAGAATCGCCCTCAAAAAACACACGGGCATTTTCAGCGCATACATTTGATGCGCCCATCATTTTCAGTTCGTCAGCGACCAGGCCTTCAACACCGAGCAGGCAGGGTGCGGTCATTTTAAAATTCATAATTCACCTATCAAAAAAAGGCGGTATGTCCGCCTTTAGTTTATTATTTAGAAATGTCGTAAAACACAACTTCGTTATCTTTTACATAACCTTTCTCACGAGCTTTTTGTTCGATATAATCATCTTTGTTATCTGTATTGAGGATTGCCTTGATTTTTTCATTTTCTTCAACCTGCTGCGCATACTGTGCGTCACACTCTGCAGCCTGTGCTTTGAGCCTGCTGATGTCAGCCTGGTTGCGGATTAATGAAATTGTGCTGAAAACCAAAACGATAACTATAATTGATATAGTCAAAATCTTGCCCCAATTCTTTGTAGCAAGACGCTGTTTAATCTGTGCCATCGGCAAAACCCCCTCGTGAGATAACACATATATTATAATATATAACATATATAAATGCAACAGAAATTTTAACTTTTTTTACTGTTTTTTAAATATTTTGCCGATTTTTTTAAACTTTTGTGAAAAAGTTTTGTGACTTTGGCGAACACTTGTACTAATGCCCTGTGAATAGTACAAATATAGACTAAAAAACCTGCCGCAAAGACTATTAAAAACAGCGCTCTTATTTGCCCGCCGTTATAACCGATTAAAAGCGAAAAGAACGACAGCGCAAAAACCGCCATCATCAACACATCTAAACTGAAAACTATCATTTTAAGACGCAGTATTTTGCCAAGCAGGGTTATAATATCATAGACTGCGCCGCAGACGAAACCGAGAAGTAGAAACGGCAGGACTGCTTTGACTATGAGAACAACCTGCCAAAGAACGTTTTTGCAGGTTTTTTGTCCGTATACACAAGGGCGGAGATATTGCCGCTTATATTCAGGATGCCCGTTTCAAGGTCAAGCGCTTCAACCTGCAGTGACTCCCCTCTTATCATCAGTTCGCCATAGTCGGAGAAGGCGCGTATCTCCTCGCCGTTGAAGGAATCGACATCGGTGACGCCGCTTATTTCCGCCCCTTCGCGGTTAGTCATAAACAGCGTATGTTTTTTGCGATTAAACTCGTCAGACATAAAATAACCCCCAGGTAACTATATGCGTTACCTGAGGGATTTAACACTTTATTCGGAAATCTTTTCTGCGTTTTTGAGATTAACCACAAGGTTTTCAATATCGCTTTTGAAACTCTGCAGAACTTCAATATTCTTTTCAAGTTCGCGATTGCTCTCCTCGAGTTGAACTTTGAGATTAGCGTTGATTATTTCCAGCCTCTGGCACTCAAACTCTGCCTCGGCAAGAGCCGCTTTTAGCCTTGCATTCTCTTTTTGCAGTTGTTCGATTTCCTTAGTTTTTGGTGTAATAGGCATAATTAGTAATCAATGTCTGTGTCGATTTCAAAGAATCTTGAGCCAAGCCAGTTTTCTTTAATCTTATATGATTTTTCAAGTTTTTCCTGTGCCTTTGTGCCGTCGTCAGAAGCGAGCGCCTGCTGTGCAGTATACTTCCATACAGGAAGTTTGCCCTGACCTTCAAAGTACATAATGTGATAACCGTACTCGGTCTTAACGATACCTGTGTCGCCTGTCTTGCGTGACGAATCAAAGCACCAAGCGTTAAAGGTAGGAACCATCTGGTTTGGAGTTACGTTTTCATAAAGTCCGCCGTCGTCAGCGTTGCTGTCGGTGGAATTCTTTTTAGCGAGTTCGCCGAATGCTTCAGCAGTCTTGTCGCCTTTTTTGTAATCTGCAAGAATTTTCTTAGCCTTCTTTTCAGCGGCTGCCCATTCTTTTGCAGAAGCGTCTGTAGCCTGCTTTTCGCCTGCTTCCTGATCTTCCTTGCCGAGTGGGGAGATAAGAATGTGGCGAACGTTAACGGTCTTTGTTTCAGAAA
>ONXZ01000226.1 GCA_900321905.1 uncultured Eubacteriales bacterium | reverse complement strand
TGCTGCTTTGAGTTCCTCTGCCTTGTGGAACTGTTTTGCTTTTTCCTTATTCTTAAAATCATTCATGGCAGTAGCGTTTGCTTCAACCGCAAGTCCTTTTGGAAAAAGGAAGTTCCTTGCGTAGCCATCGCTTGCGTTGACAAGGTCGCCTTTTTTGCCGAGTGATTTAACGTCTGCCTGTAAAATAACTTTCATTGTTTATACCTCCATAATTATTGGAAGAATCATCGGTGAACGCTTTGTTTTTTCATACATAAGGCGTGAGATTTCGTCACGCATTTTTGTTTTGACTGAGTTCCAGTCGCGATAATTCTTGTCGTAAGTTGATTCAAATACACGCTGTGCAACGTCGCGTGCGGAATTCATCAGTTTTTCGTTCTCTTTAACAAACACAAAACCGCGCGATACGATATCGGGTCCTGATACGATATATCCGCTGTCGCTGTCTATAGCCGCAACGACAATAATAATACCGTCGCGTGACAGGTGTTTACGGTCATTGAGCACAATATTGCCAACGTCGCCGACGCCGTAACCGTCAACGTAAACCTCGCCTGACGGCACATTGTCGAGTTTTTTAATTCCGTCCTCGCTGACTTCGATTGAATTGCCGATGTCGCCGATAAAGATGTTTTCAGCCGGAATTCCCATAGACTGCGCGAGTGAAGCGTGCTTGACAAGGTGCTTTTGCTCGCCGTGAACAGGTATAAAGAACTTCGGCTTTACAAGTCCAATCATCAGCTTCAAATCCTGCTGGCACGCGTGACCTGAAACGTGAACGTCGTACATATTCTCGTATATAACCTCAACGCCGCGTTTCATAAGTGCGTTAACTACATTGCCGACCATCTTTTCGTTACCCGGTATCGGGGTTGCAGAGATGATAACGTAGTCGTTAGGCGTTATTGACACTTTGCGGTGTTCACCGAGCGCAATTTTAGTCAGTGCGGACATCGGCTCACCCTGCGAACCTGTTGTGATGATAACAAGTTTGTCGTCAGTGTAATTTCTGATTTTATCTATCGAAATCAGCGTGTTTTCGGGTATATTGAGATATCCGAGTTCTGCGCCGACAGAAACGAGATTTTCAAGACTTCTGCCGATTACGGCTACTTTCCTGCCGCGGGAATCGGCAACGTCCATAATCTGCTGTATGCGGTGAATGTTTGAAGCAAAGGTCGCAACAATAATACGCTTTGACTTCGCCTGGCGGAACAGGCGCTCAAAACTTTCGCCAACCATACTTTCGCTCATTGTTGTGCCGGGGCGCTCTGCGTTGGTTGAATCGGACAGCAGCGCAAGCACGCCTTTTTTGCCGTATTCAGCAAAGCGCGGAAGGTCAATCATCTCGCCGTCAACGGGTGTTGTGTCGATTTTAAAGTCGCCCGTCTGGATAATTGTACCCGCAGGGCAGCGGATTGAAAGCCCTACTGAATCGGGTATTGAGTGATTAACGTGGATAAGTTCAATGTTGAAGTGACCGAGCGTGATGTTGTCCCTCGGCTTGATTTCAACAAGTTTTACGCTGCCGAGTAGACCGTGTTCCTCAAGTTTGCCTTTGATAAGACCGATAGTTAGTTTGGTAGCATACACAGGGATATTTACCTTTTTGAGCAGGTAAGCAAGACCGCCGATATGGTCCTCATGTCCGTGAGTGATGATGATACCTCTAATCTTTTCCTGGTTGTTCTGAACATGTGTGAAATCGGGTATTACAAGGTCAACGCCCGGCAGGTCAGCGTTTGGGAACGCAAGACCGCAGTCCACGATGAACATATCGTTCTGATACTCGTAGAGCGTCATATTCTTGCCGATTTCATTCATACCTCCAAGAAAAGAAATCTTAACTTTTTCCTTCGGCTTTGAAGGAACAACGTTTGATTTCTTCGATGCCTTTCTGTAGGTATAGTAGCGTCTGTTGGAATTCCGTTTTCCGCCTGACGCCTTGTTTGGCACCCTATTGTTTTTTGCCATTAAATTAAAAACCTCCTGAAATAAAATTATATTTTAAAATTATTAATTACAATTAGTCCTATATATAATAAAATATATTAAAGTCAAAGTCAAGTAAAATTAAACTCCTTATTGATTATTACCAATATTAGTGGTAAAATATTCACATTGGATGTGATAATTTGAAACAAGTAGATATATATACCGACGGCGCGTGCAGCGGAAATCCGGGCAAAGGCGGCTGGGGCGCGGTGCTCGTTTATAACTCAAAAGAAAAAGAACTTTGCGGCGGCGAGGCTCAAACCACCAATAACCGTATGGAGCTCACCGCCGTTATCAAGGCGCTTGAAGCGCTCAAAGAACCTTGTGAGGTAACGCTCACGACTGACTCAAAATACGTTTGCGACGCTATAAATCAAGGCTGGCTTTCATCCTGGATTATGAAAGGCTGGCGCAAAGCGGACAAAAAGCCTGTGCTGAACGTTGATTTGTGGCAAGAACTGCTTCCCCTGCTTGAAAAGCACAACGTTACTTTTGAATGGGTCAAGGGTCACAACGGACATAAATATAACGAACGTTGCGATGAACTCGCCGTTAACTTTTACAATAATATGAGTGATTTGTCAAACTAAGTGCAACACTTAGAGAGTTCAAAGTCCCATAATTCCTGGGCAGAATGAAAATTTAAAACTTTACGAGGTCTGGCGTTAAT
>ONXZ01000227.1 GCA_900321905.1 uncultured Eubacteriales bacterium | reverse complement strand
CGTTAATGCGTCTGCCCGCAAGGATAATCTGGCTGTGATATCCCATCATTTCAGCCTTGTATGTAAGGTAATATGGGTCAACTCCAATGCAGTGACCGCCAACGAGACCCGGGTAGAAATTAAGGAAGTTCCATTTTGTACCGGCAGCCTTAAGAACTGACTGTGTATCAATACCCATCTTGTTGAAGATAATTGAAAGCTCGTTCATAAAGGCGATATTGATATCACGCTGGCTGTTTTCAATAACCTTTGCTGCCTCGGCAACCTTAATGCTTTCAGCCCTGTGAACGCCTGCTTCAACAACAAGTTCGTACACCTTTGCGATTGTATCGAGACATTCTTCGTCCATACCAGAAACAATCTTCGTGATAGTTTCAAGTCTATGAACTTTGTCGCCAGGGTTAATTCTCTCAGGTGAGTAACCTATTTTGAAATCTACTCCGCACTTAAGACCTGACTCACGCTCAAGAATAGGAACGCAAACATCTTCAGTAACGCCAGGGTAAACAGTTGATTCAAACACAACAATGCTGCCTTTAGTAAGGTTGCGACCAACAATTTCGGAAGCTCCTTCAACTGGTGTTAAATCAGGAGTGTGGTCGTCGTTAACAGGTGTTGGTACAGCAACAATGTGGAACTTTGCTTCACGTAGTTTGGTTTCGTCGGCAGTAAATTCAACCGTAGTTGACTTAATAACATCGTCGCCGACTTCGTTTGTTGGGTCAACGCCGCTTTTGTAAAGGTCAATTTTTTTTGCATTGAGGTCAAATCCAACAACGTCAATCTTTCTTGCGAAAGCGACTGCAATTGGCATGCCTACATAACCAAGACCTACAAGTGAAAGTTTTTCTTCTTTTGCCAAAAGTTTTTCGTAAAGTGACATTTTTATCTCCTTATTTAAAGCTGCATTGTATTGCAAATGGCAGCATTAATTATATTCACATCAAATAATATTTCAGCTTTTTCCCTGCCGTTTTCAGCCATTCTGATAACCTCATCAGGATTATCGATCATAAATTGCATAGCTTCGACTAAAGAATCGACATCTTTTGCAGGTACTAACAATCCGTTAACCCCTTCGTCAACAGTTTCACGGCAACCCGTGACATCCGTTGTAATTATCGCTCTTTGGCACGCCATTGCCTCTAAAACAGTTTTAGGCGTTCCCTCCCGATATGAAGGGAGAACATATACGCTTGACTGTGCGATATACGGAAGAACATCTGCCTGTTCGCCAAAATACTCTACTGCACCGCTATCAGTGAACCGCTTGAGTTCATCAGGTTGCAGTGAAGTAGGGTTTGAATCGAACGGTCCCACCAACAAACATCGAACATCGGGATTGCTCTTTTTTATTATTTCGCAAGCCTTAAGATACTCGTAAACTCCTTTGTCTTTAATAAGCCTGCTTATACATAAAAAAGCAAACTGCTCAGGCATTGGCTGTACTGTGAACTTTTCAAGATTGACTCCCGAACCGTGAAGCAAAGTTACATTTTGTTTATTTATTACGCTGAATTCTTTAAAAGTACTTAAATCGTCGTTGTTCTGGAAGAATACTGACGGACATTTTCTCATCGAGTACTTATACTCAGCAAGAAGAATTTTTCTGATTACTTTAGTTTTAAGTCCGTCATTGAGAAATAACGAACCGAGACCTGCGATTAGCGGATAGACCTCTGTGATGCCGAGTTTGTTGGCGGCAATTGTTCCGTAGATGATTGTTTTTGCCTGATATGTAAAAATCTTATCGGGCATAATCTGACCAAGAACCGACTTAATTGAGGATACGGACTTAATATCTTTTAACGGATTGGTGCCGTTTCGCTGAACATCTATCTGCCTGTAAGTTATACCTTTTTCCGCAAACTTTGACGACCATTCGTTTTCTGACTCGTTACCGATAGCATAAACGGTATGCCCTTTGTCAATAAAACTCTGCATCATATCAAGTCGGAACCAGAAAAGCGACGGAGTATGGCTGGACAAAACTGCTATCTTCATTTCATTTCTGCCTTTTCTTTATCTATTTCTCCTGTACCGCCTTCAACAACGCCTTCACTTTTAATAACGCTTTTGATTGAGCCGAAGAAACATTTTAAATCCATTTTCAGTGCGGTGATACCGCCTGCTTTAAGGGCTGAAGTATACTCACCGTCGAGTTTTGCCTTAACAGGTATTTCGAGTTCGTCCCTACCGTTAATCTGCGCCCATCCTGTAAGTCCGGGTTTAACGTCATTAGCACCGTAAATGTCACGTTCTTCCACAAGATCATATTGATTCCAAAGTGCAGGACGTGGACCGATAATGCTCATCTTGCCGATAAATATATCCCATATTTGAGGAAGTTCATCAAGACTTGATTTGCGAAGAAACTTTCCGACTTTGGTTATGTACTGTTCAGGATTGTCAAGCTGATGCGTTGGCATATCGTGAGGAGTTGACATTTTCATCGAACGGAATTTGTGTAGTATGAATGTTCCCTTCCCTTTGGCAACTCTTTCCTGCGTGAACAGTGCAGGACCGGGATCATCAATTTTAATTGCAATAATGATAATAACATAGAGCCACGAAAGAACAATCAACGCCGCAAATGACAAGATAACATCTATTAATCTTTTAATAAAGCGTTCGTACATA
>ONXZ01000229.1 GCA_900321905.1 uncultured Eubacteriales bacterium | reverse complement strand
AAGGCGATTGTAACCAACGTTAAACCGTGGAGCGCAGAAAGTCCTGACCTTTATACGGTAGTTATCACGCTCAAAAACAATGGCGTTCCGATTGAATACATATCGCACAAAGTCGGTTTCAGGACAGTTGAAATCAAGGACGGTATCATCCGCATTAACGGCAAGCGCGTTGTGTTCAAAGGCACAAACCGCCACGAATTCGACTGCAACACCGGCAGATATATCAGCGAAGAAGTTATGCGCAAAGATATTGAGATTATGAAGCGCAACAACATCAACGCTGTGCGCACCTCGCACTATCCGAACACACCGAGATGGTACGAACTCTGCGACGAATACGGACTTTACGTTATAGATGAAAACAATATGGAAACCCACGGCACCTACTGGTCAAACATCATAGGCTGCCCTGCGTTGCCGGGCTCGCGCCCTGAGTGGGAAAATGCTTGTATGGAGCGTATCAAAGCGCTTTATCACCGTGACAAAAACCACGCATGCGTAGTTTGCTGGTCGATGGGTAATGAGTCACACGGCGGCGAGAATGTCAAAAAGATGTACAACTGGCTTAAGGAAACCGACAAGTCGCGTTTTGTACACTTTGAACTTGACGGCGACCCTAACGAGCGCGAACTCAGCGACGTTATGTCAAAGATGTACGCAAAACCCGACGACCTTGAGGACTATGCGCTTGCAGGCAGAGATACACGCCCGTTCATACTGTGTGAATACACGCACGCAATGGGTAACTCCTGCGGCTCTACAGACGAATACACTGCGCTTTGGGACAAATATCCCTGTCTGCAAGGCGGATTTGTTTGGGACTGGGTTGACCAGAGCATTCTCACAACAGATGAAAACGGCACGGAGTACCTTGCCTACGGCGGTGACTTTGGCGAGGAGCCGCATGACGGTCATTTCTGCGGCAACGGTCTGCTGTTTGGCGACAGAAGCGAAACTCCTAAACTTGCCGAAATCAAAAAGTTATATCAGAACGTTGACTTCAAAGCGCTTGACGCGGAGAAGGGCATTATTGAAATTAAAAACAAATTCCTGTTCACAAACCTCAACGAGTTTGAACTCTACTGGTGCCAATGCTCTGACAAGGGTGTTTTCCGCGACGGCACAACTACAGTCAACATCAAGCCGTTTGAAAAGGAAGTTGTTGACCTTGAACTCGGCAAAGTTTCAAGCGACGAGTGCTATCTCAACCTTGAACTGCGCGTGAAACACGACACCGAATGGTGCAAAGCAGGTCACGTTATCGCAGAAGAACAGTTTGTAATCAACGAGTTTGAAAACACATACGATGTGCTTGAAGAAGAGCAGGAACTCCTTGTTAACGAAACTTACGGCAACCTGCGTATATCAAGCGAAGATGTGCTTGTAAGATTTGAAAAGCGCGAGAGAAATCAACTTAAATCAATCAAAATCGGCGGCGAGGAAATGCTTCTTGCGCCAATGAGATTTAACTTCTGGCGCGCACTGACCGACAACGACCGCGGCACACGCGCAGGCAGCAGACTCGGCTGCTGGCGCGACGCAGGCGACACTCCCGGTATTTACAACAACACCTGCTGGAGTATTGAGGGTTACAAAATCCTTGACGAGGGCAAGAAAATTGTTGTAACAAGCGGCGCTACAATTAAAACTCAGCCTGAATCAAAGGCGCAGGTTATATACACCATTACGTCAAAAGGAATTGACATTGATATGCAGTTCTTCCCTGACGATTCACTGCCTGAGATTCCCGAAGTAGGTCTGCTGTTTGAACTGCCTAAGGATTTTGAAAACCTGACATACCTCGGCGCAGGCCCTGACGAAAACTATATTGACCGCAAAAACGGCACAAAAATCGGTCTTTACAACACAACCGTAAACGATATGTGGGTGCCTTATCTCAAACCGCAGGAATGCGGCAACAGAACAGGCGTAAGATACGCAACGCTTGTTGGTGAAAAGAGGTCGTTCAACATAGTTGCAGAGCCTGTTATGGAACTGAATGTGAGCCACTATCTGCCTAAAGAGGTAGAGGAAACCTGGCACCAGAAAGACCTGCCCGAATATAACAAGACAGTAGTCAGATGTATCGCGCGTCAGCAAGGCGTGGGCGGCTACGACAGTTGGGGCGCACACTGCAACGAAAAATACAAAAACAAGACCAACAAAACATACAGACTCAAATTCCAGATACGTTTCTAAAATTTTGTTTATTTTTCTTGACATTTGTATTTTAAAGTGATATATATTGCATTAAACGCATTTATATTTTATAAGTAGATGAGAGGAAAGAGTTATGGGCATTAAAGATTCTGCAATGTCTTTTGCTGTAAAAAACGCAGTAAAGTATGCAAGAAAAGATTTTAATAAAAACGCTCCGAAAATTCTCAGCCTTCTTGAAATGGCTGATGTTAAAAAGGTAAACCGTTCCACTTACGCAGGTCTGCACAAAGTGCTTGACGACCCCGATAACAACTGGATGCAGTTTGCAAAAAGCATTATCTGCGACACAGATGAAAAAGTGCTTGAAAAAATGATTCCGCCGATTATGAACGTTGCTATCAACAGTTACGAAGTTCGTATGGCGAATATCGAAAAATACGGCTGCAA
>ONXZ01000230.1 GCA_900321905.1 uncultured Eubacteriales bacterium | reverse complement strand
TGAGGCAAATCGTTTTGAATATCCCTTTCGTACCTGACGCGGTTAAAAACAACGTACATACGGCGCACGAGCAGACGCTCGTCAACAATGCGGTCAAAAAGGCGCATCATCGCTTGTGTAATCAGTTTGGTAGAGGAGGTAAAACGCCCTATATTTTCTGTGCTGTGGGCAGATTTCGGCACTTTCCTGCCATACCAGTCCTCTTTAACTTCGCCGTCAAACTTGTCGTTTTTGAGATTGTCGATATCGTAGCCGATTGTCAAATCGACCTGGTCGGTAACAAGCCCCTTGTCAACTATGTCAAGCACAAGGCTGTCAGTCATTTCCTTTACAATAAGGCGTGCTTTTTCGTAAGTATACGGCTCTTGCAACACCTGACCGACGCTGACCGATTTTGCCTGCGGTTTATACGCCTTAATCTCTTTAATCGTGCAGGGTTCCCATCCCCAGGCGTGGTCGATAAGGAGTTCAGCATTTACGCCGAACAACTTATAGAGTATATCCTCGTTGTTAACCGAGCATCGTGCGATATCGCCCATTGTGTAAAGTCCTGCACTTTCAAGGCGGTTTTTGTAACCTTTGCCGACGCGCCAGAAATCCGTAATCGGCTTGTGCGCCCACAGTTTTTCACGGTAAGACATCTCGTCAAGTTCGGCAATCCTCACGCCGTCCTTGTCAGCAGGGATATGCTTTGCGACAATGTCCATAGCGATTTTTGCGAGGTAAAGGTTTGTGCCGATACCTGCCGTCGCCGTGATACCCGTAGTTTCAAGCACATCGCGAATCATTGTCATAGCAAGTTCGTGCGCTGTCATATTGTACGATTTAAGATAATTCGTGACGTCGATAAACACCTCGTCAATCGAATAGACGTGAATATCCTCTGCGGCAACGTATTTGAGATAGATTTCATAAATGCCGGCGCTCACCTTTTCGTAGTGGAGCATTTGCGGCGGCGCAACGATATAGTCAAGTTCAAGGGCAGGGTTAGCCTTTATCTCAGTATCATCGCTCGACTTGCCGCTGAATTTTCCGCCCGGCGCCTGCCACTTGCGCTGAATATTAACCTGATTGACCTGCTGCACAACCTCAAAAAGCCTTGCCCTGCCTGAAATTCCGTACGCTTTCAGCGAAGGCGAAACGGCAAGGCATATAGTTTTTTCAGTCCTGCTTTTATCAGCAACCACAAGGTTTGTTGTCAGCGGGTCAAGTCCGCGCTCAACGCACTCAACAGAGGCGTAGAACGACTTTAAATCAATAGCGATGTATTGCTTTTTTGTCATATCCGCACCTCACATTTTTTGTTCATATTATATTACCACAAAACGCCTGTAACTTCAACACAATACACAAATGTTGTTATATTATATAAAAAAACACCCTCCGATTGCTCGGAGGATGCCGTGGGGTTATATCAAGTGCATTATAGCACTTAATACACGAGAATATTTAAATGTTAGTCTTTCACAATACTTCTGTTGATTGGCGGTATTGACATAAGCACCACCAGAACAATAACTGTGATGATAAGTTCCGGAATCATATAAAATCCGTTGTACACAAACGAGTAAATCTCGGCAAGGTACTGTCCCTCATGATGACCGAGCACACTGTTTGTAATCGCAGTTGCGAATGCGTCCATCTTACCTCCGTCAGCGAAGGTGTCTTTAAGACCTTCAAAAAAGTCTTTTGCATATTCGCCCCAGAGCAAAAAGCCTGATACGAAATGCGCCGCAAATCTGAGTATAACTACAAATGCACCGCCGAGCGAGATTGCAACCGTATCGTTTTTGATTCTGTCCCTGAACACACCTGACAGGCCAAGCACTGTAAACGCAACGATGTAATCGAGAAATGCCATAATAAAGATTCTGAAAATAGAGCCTTTGACATTTTCAGCGTCGTACATACCTGCAAACGCCTGTGTGGTGGTTGCGCCGAGCACTGCCTGCAAAATACTGAACGCAAAGCCTGAAAACAGACCCCAGCGCGGACCGTATTTATAGCCGACAATAATCATTGGCACCATGCTTGCAAGCGTGATTGAGCCGCCGAAAGGCCACTCAAAAATCTTGACAAACGACAGGATTGTACCAAGAGCAATTAACACGCCTGTGACGGTGAGTATGCTTGTTCTTTTTGTATTCGCCATATTCTTCCTCCTTCTGAATAGTATAAGCCCCGTAAAAACGGGGCTTTTTGTAATGCCTTCACAATCCGCATTATCGGACTGCTTACGGGTATATTCTCAGCATTGGTTTCCCAAAGCACCCCTTCTAAAAAACATATTACTACTGTAAAAATAATTTGTCAATACATCGGTTTACAATATTTAAGAAAGTTATTTGCCCTGACCGTAGTATGCGTTTTTGCCGTGCTTGCGCTGGTAGTGTTTATCGAGCAGATACTCTTCAATACCAATATCAGATGAATCGCTGAGCGAGGCTACGCTCTCGGTACGGTAAGCCATTTTTGCAACTTCCTCAAGGATAAGCGCATTATCTACCGCTGCAAAGGCATTTTTGCCCCAGGTGAAAG
>ONXZ01000231.1 GCA_900321905.1 uncultured Eubacteriales bacterium | reverse complement strand
AACTCCTGCTCACCTGCAGTGAAAACAAATTCGTTGTTGCATTCCTTGCAAACTAAAACTTTGTCTTCGTACATTTTACATTTCTACCTCTCTAAAGATTTGCCTGGGGAAAAGGGTTGTGAGCAGATTACTGTATTTTACTTCTGCCGCAAACCGAGATGCTGGGGAAATATTCAAAAAGAAACTCCGTCGAGTTTCTTACGAATACGTTGAATAGCGTTATCAATAGATTTTTGATTTTTGCCGAGTTTTTGAGCAATTTCAGCGTAGGAACAACCTACAATATACAGCCTTAAAACCTCGTTTTCAAAACTTGATAACCCTTCGTACAAAACTTCTGTCAAAGTTGAAACGCTTTCTTTTGCAAGATATTCGTCTTCAGCACTTAAAACGACTCGGCCTTCAAAAAAGTCCTCCTCAAGAGCAACTATATTCGACTGTGGAATATCTTTAAGTCTTGAGAATTTGCGCAGTGCCGTTTGAACAGAATTATTAATGCACCGTGATGCATAGGTGACAAATTTTGCGCCTTTGTTGCTGTTATAAGAATTGATTGCGGCGAGCAGACCAATCATACCTTCCTGAACAAGGTCGTCCTTTTCAAGGGGGGAATTGATGTATTTCATCGCAATTGCTTCAACCGTGTTTCTGTATCTTATAATCAGTTCGTTGAGCGCAGTGTTGTCGTTATTTTTGATTTTGTCAAGGAGTTCGTCGTCGGTTTTTTGTGTACTGTCAGACATAATCTCCTCCAAAACCCTGTTTATCTGTTTTATATTACTTCAAAATAACAAAATAGTCAACAGTTTTTGTGAGAAATAGACAAACATTTACTATATGACTATTTAATTTTGGCTATTATACGTTAAATCTGAACAATACTATGTCTCCGTCCTTCATAACGTACTCTTTGCCCTCGCTTCTGACAAGGCCTTTGTCTTTTGCCGCAGCCATACTTCCGCATGCCATAAGGTCGTCAAACGATATTACTTCCGCGCGGATAAAGCCGCGTTCAAAATCGGTGTGAATTTTACCTGCAGCCTGCGGTGCTTTAGTGCCTTTTTTGATTGTCCATGCACGTACTTCCGGCTTGCCTGCGGTAAGGTAACTGATAAGTCCGAGCAGGGCATAACTCTTTTTGATAAGCCTGTCAAGACCTGATGTTTCAAGCCCCATATCGGCAAGGAACATCTCTTTTTCATCAGGCTCAAGTTCTGCAATCTGCGCTTCCATCTCGGCACAAATCGGGAATGTTTCAGCACCCTCTGCCTGTGCAATTTCCTTTACCTGATTGTAGTATTTGTTGCTGTCAATGCCTTCATTAAAGTCATTTTCTCCCATATTGCAGGCGTAAATAACAGGCTTGATTGTAAGCAACGCAACCTCTTTAAGATATTCGAGTTCATCTTCGCTCATCTCTACCGAACGTGCGGTTTTGCCTTGTTCCATTTCTGCAACAAGTCGCTCTAAAAACGCAACCTCTGCCGCAAGCGTTTTGTCGCCTTTCATAGCCTTTTTGCGGCTGTCAACACGGCGTGAGAGAATGTCGAGGTCAGACAGCACAAGTTCAAGGTTAATCGTTTCAATATCCCTTGCAGGGTCGATGTTGCCGTCAACATGTGTGATGTCGTCGTTTTCAAAACATCTTACAACGTGAATAATCGCGTCAACCTCGCGAATGTGCGATAAAAATTTGTTGCCGAGACCTTCGCCCTTGCTTGCGCCCTTAACAAGACCTGCAATGTCAACAAATTCAATAGTAGCAGGGGTGAACTTGTCAGGGTTGTACATCTCTGCAAGTTTATCAAGACGCTCGTCGGGTACGCTGACCATACCCACATTCGGCTCGATTGTGCAGAACGGATAGTTAGCGCTTTGCGCGCCCGCGTTAGTAATAGCGTTAAACAGTGTGCTCTTGCCGACATTCGGCAGACCAACCATACCAAGTTTCATAAAATCGTATCTCCGTTTCAGTTAATGTACCCATTATATACCAACACAAAAAAATTTACAAGAGCAAATAATTCTTGACAACAGCACCTATTTAATATAGAATATTAGTCAATTCTGTAATTATTATATCACATAAAGGAGAGGATTATATGGAACTCAACGGTTCACAAATTGTTCTTGAAACACTCAAAGAACAGGGCGTGGATACCATTTTCGGTTATCCGGGCGGTACAATTCTCAATATCTTTGATGAACTGTATAAATACGGCGATACATTTAACCATATCCTCACTGCTCACGAGCAGGGCGCTGCTCACGCTGCTGACGGATATGCTCGCGCTACGGGTAAAGTGGGCGTCTGCTTTGCAACATCAGGACCCGGCGCAACAAACCTTGTAACAGGTATTGCAACTGCGTATCTTGATTCAATTCCGATTGTTGCGATTACGTGCAATGTTGCAAATGCTCTTATAGGACGTGACTCGTTCCAGGAAGTTGATGTTTGCGGTATCACAATGCCT
>ONXZ01000234.1 GCA_900321905.1 uncultured Eubacteriales bacterium | reverse complement strand
GACACCCTTGGAACAAAGATGTCAGTTCGTTGCTTAAAACTTAATACTCTACATCAAGTCGTTTTTTTGTACTGTCTGCACAACTTGGGGCAGTTCAAATAAGGAGCGTTTTTGTAAACAAGAAACTATCTCTTGCTGAACTGCGGTGCGCGGCGAGCGCCTTTGAGACCGTATTTCTTTCTTTCCTTCATACGTGGGTCACGAGTGAGGAAACCAGCCTTCTTGAGTGTAGGACGAAGGTTCTCGTCATACTGAAGGAGTGCTCTTGAAAGACCGTGACGGATTGCGCCTGCCTGACCTGTTACACCGCCACCGTTAACGCGGCAAACGATGTCGAACTTTTCAGCAGTTTCTGTGAGAACGAGCGGCTGACGAACGATGAGTTTGAGTGTTTCAAGACCAAAGTAATCGTCAATATCTCTGTCGTTAATTGTGATTTTGCCGGTACCTGCATATACACGTACACGTGCTACAGATTCTTTTCTTCTACCTGTACCGTAGAAATAAGGATTTGATTCGTACATATGCTACATACCTCCCTTAAAATTCCCAAGCTTCAGGCTTCTGAGCCTCGTGCTTGTGCTCTGCGTTCTTGAAAACTCTGCATCTTGTGAGCTGCTTTCTGCCGAGAGTTGTGTCAGGAATCATACCCTTAACAGCAAGTGTCATAGCGAAGTCGCTCTTTTCCTTCATCAGAGTACCGTACTTAACCTCTTTGAGGTTTCCGATATAACCGGAATGGTGCTGATAAAGTTTTTTGTTGAGTTTGTCACCTGTAAGAACAGCCTTGTCGGTGTTGATAATAATTACGAAATCACCGCAGTCAATGTTTGGTGTGAAGATTGGCTTATGCTTACCTCTGAGAAGCACAGCAGCCTCTGTTGCAACTCTGCCGAGCGGCTTGTCAGTTGCATCAATCACATACCACTTGCGCTCGATTTCGTCAGCTTTTGGCATAAATGATTTTGACATAATCGTGTCCTCCAAATAAATTTTAGTGCTTCGATATAATAACAAAACACATTAAAAATGTCAACACCTAAATTAAAATAATTTGAGGTTGCTCGCGTTTTCTCTGTTTTTCTTTGTTTTTCTATATATTATCTCATTTATAATTTACGCAAAAAAGTTGACCTGCGCTCAATATATAGGTATAATATAGGTGATTATAAATTAAGAAAGGACTGGTTGTATGGTATACACAGTAACATTTAACCCGGCGCTCGACTACACAGTAAACACCGATATTCTCAACAGGGGCGGTATAACCCGTGCTAAAACTGCCCAGTTGCACTACGGCGGCAAAGGTATCAACGTATCCGCCGTGCTGACAATGCTCGGTGTACCAAACAAGGCTCTCGGCTTCGTTGCGGGATTTACAGGCAGAGAACTTGAGGCTAAACTTAACGCCGACAACATCAACTGCGACTTTATCAGGCTTGAGAGCGGACTCACGCGTATCAACGTTAAAATCAAGGCGGAAGATGAAACGGAAATCAATGCCCCGGGTCCTGAAATAGGTGAAGATGATATTGAAAAACTTATGCAGAAACTCGGCAAGATGAACGACGGCGACTTCCTTGTGCTGTCAGGCTCTGTGCCCAAAAACCTGCCTGCGGATATCTACGAGCAGATACTCGGCAAACTTGAGGGCAAGGATATCAAAATTGTTGTTGACGCAACAGGCGATTTGCTGACTGAAACGCTGGGACACAAGCCGTTTCTTGTTAAACCGAACCGCACCGAACTCGGCGAGATTTTCAAAACAGAAATCAAAACAGGCACAGACGTTGACAACTACGCCGCCGAACTGCAGCGTATGGGCGCGCAGAATGTGCTTGTATCGCTTGCACAAAACGGCGCAATGCTGCTTGACGAGGGCGGCAAAATTCACCGCGTAAGCGCAATCAAAGGCACGCGCGTAAACAGCGTCGGCTGCGGTGACAGTATGGTTGCAGGCTTTATTGCAGGCTACATAAACACAGGCGACTTTGAGTATGCGCTCAAACTCGGCAACGCCTGCGGCGGCGCAACCGCTTTTTCCGAAGCGCTTGCAAGCAAAGAGGAACTCACTAAGTATTTATAAGTTTGTTAAGAACACTGCAGAAAAGCAAACCGTTTGGATTGTTTGGTTGAACACAGGGAACGGTTCCCTGTGTTATTAACGTGGGGTGATTTTTATGAAAGTATTAAAATACACTCATCGGATTTTAATACTATTATCGTTATTCTTGTTTGTTATTTCGATTATACTGGATATTCTCAGTTTTTTATATCAAGGAGCAGTATACATTTATTATAAAGAAAAAGGAGTGCGGTTTAGTGAGATAAGCAATGATATTTTTCCAATTATTATCACTGTTTTTATATTAACGATTGTATTTTCAATTATTAGAGTTTTAGTTTTTTTAAAAAAGAATAATTGGCGCTTCAGTAAAAGTGAGTAAGAAAATTTCTTGTACGGCAAAGAGGAACTCGCTAAGTATTTATAAGTTTGCTAAGAACACTGCAGAAAAGCAAACCGTTTGGATTGTTTGGTTGAACACAGGGAACCGTCCCTTGTGCTATTCAGTAAGGTTATTGGGAGGTTGAACTGTGAACATAAGAAAAAATATAAAATCTGTTAGTATTGTTTTTTTAGTAATTATTCCAATTGTGTTAACAGGTTGCAGAAACAATAATATAGCCTCAACAAAAAACGGTCTTTTGGAAGTTGAAGTTAATTATTCAGGCATTGCTACTAGGAAAGATTTTGAAAAATATAACTGCCTTGAATTTAGTTTTGACGATACGCCCGAGGGGTACAAACTGGTAAAACTCAACTGTAAAATAAAATGTCTTGCAGATTTTTCAGTGGCACATATTAACATTAATGATTACAAAAATGATGATATTTACTTTTTTGATGGCTGCTTAGATTATGAACCGACGGCTCCTATGCATAAAGGCGAAGTTGAATATGACGATTTATATATTTATGTAAATGAGCAATTAAATGAAAACGAAATAAAAAAACGGTTAAAGTCTGCAGACTTTGAATTCTCCGGTTGCCGTGTTGACGATGAGTAATAACAATTAGTACAACACGAAAGTAGTAAATATCCTAATATTACGATACACTTTGTTAAACTCAAATGAGGTGATGCGACATGAATAAGAAAAAAAGACTTATTACTATTTCTTGTTCGATATTGATATGTGTGATAACTGTTTTAACATGGGTATATTCTAATTCAACATCAAATGCTATCATTGCAAAAACAGAAATAATTCCAATGCTTAATCACAACAAGATTGAAATTCATTACAGTATCGAAAATA
>ONXZ01000235.1 GCA_900321905.1 uncultured Eubacteriales bacterium | reverse complement strand
ATGCCCTACATTATTGTTTGTTTGCCGATATGTGCGCTGTTTTTCAGCCTGATTCCTGTTGCCGCAACAATCAAGGCAACTGCTTTGAGCGTTGTGCTGATGATGACTGTTATCATTTTCTTTAACTTCACAATGTCGGTGTGGCGTTCACCTGTCGTGTCGCTTATGCCTGACTTTACGCCGTCGTCGCTGCAGAGCGACGCAAACGCCGTAATCAACATTATGGGCGGTATCGGTCAGATGGTTGGTTTTGTAATCGGCACCATTGCCACAACACTTGTCGGACTGCTCGGCTTTACCGCGCTTCACGACGCACTTAAGGCTAAGGCAAACTCGCTCGGACAGATTCTTGAAGTTGGCGCAGACGGAAAACCCGTTGTGCAGTATGTCAGCGGATTTGACCCGTCGAAGTATAAAGACACGGTTGAAAACTTTATTGAATCGGGCAGAGATACACTCTACATAAACGGCGAAAAGGTTGCCGAAAAGGTTGTTAAACTCGGTGCAAACGGTGAGCCGTCATACGTTAACTACACACCTGTGTTTGTGGTTGCGGCAATCGTTTCGGTACTTTGTCTTGTAGTTCTTGTTCTTTTCTATAAAAAGAATAAGCAAAACGACCTTTCAAAAGACGTTCACATTGATACAAACGGCGAGAAGGGCAAAAAGGTTAAAATCAAAGAACTGCCTATCTCTAAAGGTGAGCGCAAGAGCCTTATCACAATGCTTGCGGCGTTGTTCCTTATCAATAACGCAACGGAGGCTATCGTGCCGAACTTCACAAACTTTGCACTCGACACGCTTGGTGTTAAGCCGATTTACTCAACGCTGATGATGGCTGTATTTGCGGTTTCGCTTGCGGCGTTTGGTATTCCTGCAGGCGTTATGGGCAGAAAACTCGGACGTAAAAAAACAATCATCATCGGACTTGCATGCATTGTTGCGATGTTTATTGCGTACATCACCGTGTCGCAAGTATTTTCAACTAACAGAATGTTTGTCTGGATTATGCTGTGGATTGCGCTTGTAGTCGGTGGTGCGGCTGTCGGCTGTATCAATATCAACACGCTTCCGCTTGTGCTTGCAATCGGCGGACGTGAGTATGTCGGCACCTTTACAGGTTACTACTACACGGCAACGTTTTCCGCCGCGATTACAGGTCCAATCCTTTGCGGCTGGCTTATCGGTCTGTTCAACGAGGATTACAACTTTATGTTCCTGTTCTGCGCAATCTTCTTTGCAATCGGACTTGCGGTTATTACGCAGGTTAAACACGGCGAATCCAGCCCTGAGGACGAGGAGTGGATTCAGGAAGCAGTTGACGCTGCCGAAGACTAAAAGTCTGCCTGAAAAGGCATAATTCCGCCTTTTGCTCGGGGGCAGTACAATAGTACAGCACCCACTCACAAAAAACGTAATTCTGCACTTTTCATTTCAGCCTTTGCTGGTTTTGAAACACAAATTATATCGCGCGTTAAATGGCATAATTTCGCCATTTGCTCGGGGGCAGTACAATAGTACAGCACCCAATCACAAAAAAACGTAATTCTGTACTTTTCATTTCAGCCTTTTTGATTTTAAAACATAAATTATATCGCGTTAAATGGCATAATTCCGCCTTTTGTAAGGGTACTCGCTTTGCTAAAACTTATAGTCATGCGAATAATAAATTGGGAGAATTAAAATGACCTATTTTCCACTTATTAAAAAACCTGTTTCTTTCAAGATAACCACAAGTCTTGTTATGCTCATCGGTTTTGGCTTTTTTGCTCTTATGATTAACGGATTTCTCACAAGTATTATCGAGAAGTTTATAGTTGTCGATGAGGGCGTCGGAGCAATTATTAACGTTTTTTGCGCGGCGCTGTGGCTTGGTCTGTGGGGTTATGATACATTTTCAAAAAAAGGCGTATTTGTATACTATGATAGGATAATTATCAGAAATGGCGTTTTGCCGATTCGTTTTAGAAAAATTAAAATGGTAAATATCTTATCAGCGCAGTATTGTTTTAACTTTAACCAAGACAAGGATTATTACCATTCACGTTTCGGCGGAAATCTGATTGAAGGCGAGTCTAATTGCCCCTGTGTAAAACTGTACACAACAAATCACGGAGTG
The DNA here is from genome assembly GCA_900321905.1 of uncultured Eubacteriales bacterium. Classification (GTDB taxonomy): domain Bacteria; phylum Bacillota; class Clostridia; order Oscillospirales; family Acutalibacteraceae; genus Eubacterium_R. The sequence continues at coordinate 314 of ONXZ01000235.1, read as the reverse complement.
CGATTTGTAGGTGTGGAAGATTCGGGCGCACTCGTCACAGAACTTCAGCACTGTCTTGAAAATGTAAAGTATCCCGATTAGTAATGTCCGAATTTGAAATTTAAAATCTATGATATATAATTAACTGTGGAAAAAGTCCACCCTAAATTCGTCACTCATAACCAGTAATAAAAGCCCTGCGGGGCGTCCGTCATAAAGAAGGTGGCTGAGTTAATATGCAAGTGTAAAATGAAAGTGGACACGAAAAGTGTTCGCTTTCATTTTTTGTTGTATAATAAAGAAAAAGGAGGAAATAAAATGGGAAAGCAAAGGAA
>ONXZ01000236.1 GCA_900321905.1 uncultured Eubacteriales bacterium | reverse complement strand
GAAAAGAAACTCGGCAAAGATGTTTCTTTAAATATTGTTGATATTAAACAACCCGACCTCAATGCAACACTCGTTGCAGAGAACATCGCTTCTCAACTTGAAAGAAGAATTTCCTTCAGAAGAGCCGTGAAAAAGGCAATCGGCAATGCAATGCGTTTGCACGCTCGCGGCATCAAAGTTCAAGTATCAGGTCGTCTCGGCGGTGCAGAAATTGCCCGCTCCGAAACATACAAGGAAGGCACAATTCCGCTTCAAACCATCCGTGCCGACATTGACTACGGTTTTGCAGAAGCAAAAACCACTTACGGTCGTATCGGTGTAAAGGTTTGGTTGTATCGCGGTGAAGTTCTTCACGAGGCGCGCAGCAAGCGTAGACCTCGCAGGGAAGGAGGCAAGCGCAATGTTAATGCCTAAGCGTGTTAAATACCGCCGTGTTCAGAGAGGGCGTATGAAAGGTAAGGCTCTCAGAGGTAACACAGTCACTTACGGTGATTTCGGTCTTCAGGCAATTGAGCCTTGCTGGATTACCGCAAACCAAATCGAGGCTGCCCGTGTCGCTATGACGCGTTATATCAAGCGTGGCGGTCAGGTATGGATCAAAATTTTCCCCGACAAGCCCGTTACTGCAAAACCTGCAGAAACCCGCATGGGTTCCGGTAAAGGTTCACCGGAATATTGGGTAGCAGTGGTAAAACCGGGCAAGGTACTCTTCGAAATCAAAGGTGTCGATGAGTCCGTTGCAAGGGAAGCTATGCGTCTTGCAGCCAACAAGTTGCCTGTAAAATGCAAATTTGTAAAAAAAGAAGAAGAAATGGGTGGTGAGCAATAATGAAAGCAAGCGAAATCAGAAAAATGTCAGCTGAAGAGCTTGATAAGCAGCTTCTTGAGCTGAAAGACGAATTGTTTAAGCTTCGCTTCCAGCAAGCCATTAATCAGCTCGATAACCCAATGCGTATCAACGCCGTGAAAAAGGATATTGCTCGTATCAAGACAGTCCAAAATGAAAACGGCGCTGCTGAATAAGCGAAGGGAGGATTAAGCTGTGAGCGAAAGAAATCTTAGAAAAACAAGAGTTGGTGTTGTTTCAAGCGATAAGATGGATAAAACCGTAGTTGTATCTATTAAAGATAAGGTACGCCATCCGCTTTACAACAAAATCATCAACCGTACTGTGAAGTACAAAGCTCATGATGAAAAGAATGAGTGTGGCATCGGCGATAAGGTGCTGATTATGGAAACTCGTCCCCTCTCTAAAGATAAGAGATGGAGAGTTGTAGAAATTATAGAAAAAGCCAAGTAATTTTTAAGGAGGCAATCACTGATGATTCAGCAACAAACTTACCTTAAGGTTGCCGACAATACCGGAGCAAAAGAATTAATGTGCATCCGTGTACTTGGAGGAACAGGCAGAAGGTATGCCAACATTGGTGACGTTATCGTGTGTTCAGTCAAAAAGGCTGCACCCGGCGGCGTTGTTAAGAAAGGCGATGTAGTGAAAGCTGTTGTTGTTCGTTCCGCGAAGGGCGTGCGCCGTGCAGACGGTCAGTACCTTCGTTTCGATGAAAACGCAGCAGTCATTATCAAAGAAGATAAGAATCCGACAGGTACTCGTATCTTCGGGCCCGTAGCAAGAGAGTTAAGAGAAAAGGATTACACAAAAATCCTTTCCCTCGCTCCGGAAGTACTGTAAGGAGGTCGAAGTAATGAGTAAATTGTTTGTAAAAACAGGCGACAAGGTTCAAGTCATCAACGGCAAGGACCGCGGCGTAGTCGGTAAAGTAAAGGCAGTCAGCCCGAAAGAGGGTAAAGTGATTGTGGAGGGTGTTAACATCATCACCAAGCACGCAAAACCCCGTCAGCAAGGCGATCCGGGCGGACTTATCAAAACAGAGAGCGCGCTCTATGCAAGCAAAGTTCAACTTGTTTGCCCCAAATGCGGCAAGGCTACCAGAGTTGGCCACGGCGTAGATAAGAAGGGCAACAAGGCGCGTGTTTGCAAGAAGTGCAACGCAACATTCTAAGGGAGGTAAACATGGCAGCAAGACTGAAAGAGACTTATCTCAAAGAGGTAACACCTGCTTTGATGAAAAAGTTTGAGTACACATCTGTTATGAGCATCCCGAAACTTGATAAAGTGGTTATCAATGTTGCTTGCGGTGAAGCTCGTGACAATTCCAAAATCGTAGACGCTGTAACCAGCGACTTAATGCAGATTACAGGTCAGCGTCCTATCGTTTGCCGTGCAAAGAAGTCCGTAGCGAACTTCAAAGTGCGTGACGGTCAAATCGTAGGCTTTAAAGTAACTCTTCGCGGTGAGAGAATGTATGAATTTGTTGACAGATTCTTCAATGTGGCTCTCCCGAGAGTGCGTGACTTCAGAGGTATTAATCCGGATGCTTTTGACGGCAGAG
>ONXZ01000237.1 GCA_900321905.1 uncultured Eubacteriales bacterium | reverse complement strand
GAGAATGACTTTTGCCATCTTTCTTTGACTGCGGCTGCTCTGCCTCCGCAAGGAGTAGCCTCGCGGCCGCCGCAATGGACGCGCCGCTTTACGGCAGGTCTCCACACTGCCGCACCGCCAGTCACAGCGGGCTTTTTTCCTCCTTTTTTTGACCGCCGCACGCCATGAAGTGGAGTGCCGTCCGGCGGCGGGGATAAATGGCGGGCTTATGCGCCGCCTTACAGTTTATATTACCCTATTTTAAGAAGAATGGCAAGCTGTTTTTGGCTAAATTAACAATTTTGTACCCCTGCCCATAAAAACCCCCGCCGCCTGCACAAAGAAAACAGACGGCGGGGGTTTAAAATGCGTTACTTTCCCAGCGAGTTGGCCACCAGGTTGAGCGACTCGGAGGTGTTGCGAGTGAACACCACCTCGCGCCCGTTGCAACTGATTGTAAGCCCTGCGGCGTTGGTAGAAGTCGCTGTTATGTATGCCGTATTGTTCTGCCACTTGATGTTGCAATTAAAACTAAAATCCCCTGTCGTATATACCGCGTCAAATGATTTGTCGGTTATATTGGCAGGGGGTTGTTTTTGATTAGTGCAGCCGCAGAATAAAAGCACAGCGCACAAAATCGGGATTAACTTTTTCAAAAAATCACCTTTGGTGTTGCAAATTGTTTCTGCTAAATCATTCGCAGACAGACATTAAAGTACCGAGCAGTTCTGTCATATCAGAAACAGCCGCCCCGCGCTGGCTAAGTTTTTGAGCCGCAACATCGCCGCACAGTCCGTGCAAATAGACCGCCGCCTTTGCAGCGTTTAAAGGCTCAATGCCCTGTGCCGCAAACGCGCCAATCATACCTGCAAGCATATCGCCGGTGCCGCCCATTGCAAGCGCAGGATTGCCGGTTGTGTTGACAAACACGCTTTGTCCGTCCGTTACCACGGTGTTTGCTCCCTTTAATACGAGAACGGTGTTATTCTCCCTTGCAAAGGTCTTTGCAATATTTATTCTGTCCTGCTGTATCTCGGCAGGCGTTTTTGATATGAGCCGTGCCATCTCGCCGGGATGCGGCGTAAGAACTATCGGCGCTTTAATGCCCTCAATCATATTTATGCGCTGACTCAGGCAATTTATTCCGTCGGCGTCAAGAATTATCGGGCAGGTTGAATTTTTCAGTATATGTTCGCACAGCGCCACGGTGTCAGCGTTGACGCCCATTCCGCAGCCGAGGACTATGGACGTTGCCCAGTCCTTTTCCTCATCAAAATCAGCAGCACAAGCAGAAGAAAAAGTGCCGAGTGCATTGTACTTAACAGGTTTAAAAATCGGCTGTGTGAGGTGCGCCGCTGCAAGCGGATAAGCGCTTTCAGGTATCATCAGTTTAACAAGTCCTGCGCCGCTTCTGACAGCCGCTTTTGTGGCAATCACAGCAGCACCGAACATTGTGCGACTGCCGCAAATATTCAGTTGATGGCCAAAACTGCCTTTGTTTGCGTTTTTTCCGCGTTTATTAAAGCAGGATTTAACATCTTCTTCGGTGATGGTCAGGACATATTCGTCCTCATAGCAGTCCTCCGGTATACCGATAGTGACGGTTTCAACCTCGCCGCAAAAAGCATTTGCAGGCGGCAGAACGTGCGCCATTTTAAGCGTTGAAATCGCTATTGTAAAATCTGCGCAAACACAGTTTTCACACGCTTCGCCGGTGGTTGAATTTGTACCGCTCGGCGTGTCAATTGCAATAACTTCTGCCTCGCTTTCGCCAACTGTTTTGAATATTTTGTCAAACGGAGCGCGCGCTTCGCCGTGGAAACCGATACCGAACATACAGTCAACAATGTAGTCGCAAACAGTGTGTTCGTCAGCAAAATCAACCACAGGCACACGGCTTTTAACCGCCTGATTAAAGTACAAGAGCGGCTCTGCTATTGTCGGTTCTCCCGCGCATAAAACAATTTTCGCCCTTGCGCCAAACGCAAAGAGTCTGCGCGCGATAACAAAACCGTCGCCCGCATTTTTGCCGCCGCCGCAAAGCACCGATATTTCAGCGTTTACAAGGCTGTCGCCATAGCGGTTGATTATAGAGTCAGCGCAGGCATTGCCTGCCTTGAGCATTAACTCCGCTTCGTTGTAATAGCGCTCAAAACACAGATTTTCAACTTTTCTGATTTGGTCGGTTGTCAAAATTCTCATATAACCCTCTGTTAATTATACAACATATCTAAACTCAATGTGTTCGCCGCCGTGCAGCGTGTATTTATCCACGGCGTGCATCGGGAAGTTGCCGTCTACATAGTACGTCCAGCCGCTTGATGAGCCGCAGTCTTTTTCGTCAAGTTCGTTTAGTCCGACAACATACATACCGTAAACCGTCTGCTTTGCGCGAAGTTTGATACCGTTTTC
>ONXZ01000238.1 GCA_900321905.1 uncultured Eubacteriales bacterium | reverse complement strand
GGTTTTGCCAAACATTGCGTTCTGCCCGCCGACAGCCATAACCACCGCGTCGGCAGTCTGAGCAACAAGTCCGCCCTTGGTTTCGTCAAACAAAATAACGCCGTAGCACACGCCGTCTTTAATAAGCGCAGAATAAAAGCACGACCACAGTTTTCTTTCAACAACGCCCAAAGCCTCGTACCTGCGTAGTTCCATAACAAGCGCAGATACAATGTGCTTACCTGTAGCCGAGCCGCAGTAGTACGTTCTCCTGTGCGACTGACCGCCGAAAGCCCTGCGCATAAGTTTGCCGTTTTCATCAACAGAGAAAACGGTGCCGATATCCTCAAGGTGTTTAATAATATTCTCCGCATTTTCGCACATTCCCGCAACGGCGTTTTTGCCGGCAATGTTGCAGCCGCCTTTCAGCGTATCTTCAATATGGCTGGCAACGGTGTCGCCCTCTTCACAGTCAGACAACACGCCGTTTATACCGCCGGCTGCCATAACCGACTGTGAGCGTTCTGACGGGAATGGCGACACAACTGTAACGTGTGCGCCGCTTTTTGCAAGGCTGATAGCACAGGTCATACCTGCGATACCGCTGCCGATTACAATTACATTTTTCATATTGCACCGCCTTAAAGAAGAAACATAACGGCCTGCCCCTTGACTACGGCATAAGCCGACAGAAGAAAAGCCGCCGCGCCGATAATATAAGAGCATTTATCAATTACGGTTCGAGTTTTTGGCGAAGTTAGCAGTCCGAGCGCTACCAAACCGCTTGAGAGCGATACCGCAACGTGTGTAATAACGACAGCAAAAAACAGCAGTTCCGCAATTATCAGCAAAACCACAAAAATTTTAAAACCCTTTTCTGCGCTTGACTGCATAAGTGAAAACGTGTTTATATGCAGTATGAGAAGCGGAAAAATGAGCGCCGCCGATATGCGCTGCAAAACTGTGCGCATATTGAGTTTAGGATAAAGGTCGCGTCCGCCGTCTTTTTGCACAAACATAGTTGTCATACCGCACACCGCGTGCAGGCAGACGCAAACGATAAACGGAACTGCAAACACCATTTTAAGTTCAGGGTTATAATACATTGTGAGATACGCAAACACGCTGTATACAATATGCAAAACCATAAACAGAATTGACATCAGACCAAGCGCTGCGTTAACTTTTTTAAGTTTCACTAAAACACCTCTTTTGTTTAACTGTAAGGCTTACACCTATACAAAAAAACTTCCGTCAGCAGTGTGCCGAGGGAAGTTTTATTAATACTATTCGTCCAAATCCGCTTCAATACCAGCCTGTTTGTGCTCTTTGTATCTGAAGAAATAGATAAATGCAACCGTCGCCCACATTAACAGCGGCATAGTTCTGTCAAGAACAAACAGAGCATAAACGCTGAGGTTATCCTCAATTGGCCAGAAACTCTTGATAAGAAGAAGCACCGTGATAACAACTGCCCATACGATGTTTTTGCTGACTTTGTTCAGGCGGCCTGCAATGTAAGCAATGAACACCGCCGCAAGGTTACTGGCTGTAAAAATTATTCCCGAAATATCCCAGCGCTCTACCATAATGGTAATTGAATATGCAACGTACACTGCGAGTATCAAAAGCAAGTAGCGTATCATATTGCCGTGCGGTTTTTGATAGCCGTAAATACCGTAGTAGAATACAAATCCGTAATACACCGCCGCAAGCACGAACGAGCGTATCGGCAAGGCGTTGTTAAGACGCCAGATAAAACTTGCAATGCTGACTGCAAGACCTACAAGTGCAATAACTGCAATTACAAGTCTGTATATAGTGGTTTTTTTATCTTGCATATGTTTTCCTCCCTGATACGGCTCTGCTGTTTGTTAATTGCCGTATCTTTCAATATATTTATAATACACCAGCGGCGGAAAAAAGTCCAATAAAAATGGTGATTTGCAAAAAATTTATTCCGTTAATTAAAAATTTCGCCGTCAATACGCAATATATCGTCTATTGAAATAAACTTTTCGTCTGTAAAAATAATTACTCTTTGCACCTCGTCGACTCTGCGGACATTGCCGCTCGCGTTAACATATGCGCCGCCGTCCTTTTTGTCGTCGGCAACAAAGTGAGTTACCTGCACAAACGGCTTTGAGGCAATATTATCAATGATAATATGCAGTCGTTCGTTAATAAGGTCAACGTCCTCGCTGCTGAGTTCCCGGCGCGCGTCGGTAAGACGTGCCGTTTCCGCAATTTCGTCATCGTAACCGCGCAGCGCTGCAAACGGTGCAAACTGCGCCGCCCTGTCGTGCAGGCTCATATGCGCTCTTTTGTCCGACTGATGGTGCGGTAAATCAATGATATCGCCATATTCATATCGCGCGTCTTGCATAATCACACCTCCTCA
>ONXZ01000239.1 GCA_900321905.1 uncultured Eubacteriales bacterium | reverse complement strand
AAATAATTCAATAGATTTTTGAATTAAATTTCCAAGCAATAAAATCAAGTTCAACCTCTGCGCCCAAAGTAAAATGCAAATATGCAGAAAGTGTTAAGCAGTGAAGATAGTTGCCTGATGTATCAACATTCGCCGTACTTGTAACTTTTGCAGTTACGCCAACCTTTGCATATACACCTGCTTTTAAGATAAGGATTTTTACACCGATTTCTACCTTTACGCCAATAGTTAGCTTTGCTTCTAAAGATATACTGAACCTTTGTTTTTTGAATGACGAAATACTATGTATGCCACCACCATCTACAGTTATACCCGATTCGGCAAAAAATGTTTCGCCCAACTTGATTTTACCGCTTACGCTTATATCAGGCTTGAATTCAACAAAGCCTATGCCTGCAAACGGAACAGAGCCAAATGAATCCGGCAAATAATTGTTAATGTTAAAGGCTTCCAGTTTACCTTCAAAATCATAATCTATTTTATAAGTAGCTTTTACAGTAGCGGATTTGTCTTTAGTGCATATTTTGGCAGAAAGCTTTATGTCAGAAAGTTTCACATTAAAAGAGAATGTTTTATCGTCGCTGATTTCTTTTTTGAACGACAGAGTAATGCTGGGATTTGCCTTTTTTGCCCCTGACTTTGAGTAAGACGAGGATGAGCCGACTACTTCAAAACCCTCAGCCGGAACAAAATCACTTGCGTTAAAATCAACAGTTTCCTGCATATCGATATCCTCAACAGCATTCTCGTCAACATCATCAGACGTTTTTATGGTAAGGCTGTCGCCGTTGTTAGTAACTTCAACAGCGGTGTATACTACTGGAATACCGTTTGAATAAACAACAAATGTGCTGTTTTCTTTAATGTTATAATTTGTGCTGTGGATTACAACCTCGTTGTCGTTAAAGTCAACCGCTGTGTTAGCAGGCACTTCAACAACGCCGTCGTTATACTCAAAGGTGCTTTCGTAATTTTCGTCAACTTCGTCGCCCTTAAGAGTTTCCTGTGCGTCGGCAAGCATTGTTTCGATTTCTGCGGCGGTAACCTTCTGGTCGGGTAAAAAGTTGCCGTTATCAAGCGCAATCCACTTGTGGTCAACGGCTATCTGGTCGTCGTCAGGGTATGCGCAGGACTCATAATCAGCAAATGAATATGTAAAATCTTCGCCCTTTTCAAGCTCCCAGCCTGCGCAGAAATTCAGCGTTTGCGCGGCGAACTCCCTTGTTATATCGCCTTCGGGATTAACGGCTTCGCCTGCTTCAATATCAATAAGACCGAACTCAGCCGCAACCATTATATCGCGGTAGTACGGTGAATCGCTCGACAGGTCGGAAAAATAATTGTCGGGATAATTATCCTCCTCAACCGTCATATCATAAACCTGAGTAAGTTTTGACAGCCACTCGGCACGGTTTGACACCTCAACGTCAGTTGCAAGTGCAGATAAATCAACGCACAAAACCGCGCTGATTATCATAACCGATGCAAGAAAAATACTGATAATACGCTTCATAAAAACAGCCCCTAATGAATTTTTAAATATTATATCATATTTTGTATATTGCAGTCAAATGTATAATTATTCAGTTGGAATATTTGGCAATTTCTTTTTACTGTCATTCAGCGTAAAAGTCAAGCAAATGAAAAAACCGAGGGGTTGTTGCCCCTCGGTTGTGATAACAATTATTTTGTTTTAATCCTCGTCGTATTTGAGGATTGTGTTGAGAACTACCTTGAAGCCTGCTTCGATAGCCTCAGGATTAAGGCGGTCAAAGTTGTCGCGGCGGTTGTGGTAGTAGTCAGCAGGAGCAGGGTCCATAGCAGCAAGCGCGGTTGCCTTGATGCCTGCTTTTGAGAAAGCGGCTGCGTCGGAAGCGCCCATAAATACGCTGCCAAACTTCATATCCCCATAGCCTGCGTCAGAACCTGCTGCGAGAACGAAGTCGCTGAAGTCCTTATCGTTTTTAACAAGCGAATTCATATCCTTGCTGTAAACATTGAAGTAATCCATATCACAAAGCGTATCAACGCAGAGAACTGCAGTTTCAACATCGCCGTTTGTGTATTCGTCCTTGTGATTCTTTGCCCACGCTGTTGTGCCTTTAAGACCTGCTTCCTCGCCGTCTGTAATCAAAGCGACAACTTCCGTCTGCTCAAGTTCAACACCTGCCATATCAAGCATACGGATTGCGCAAACTGCGGCGTAAGTGCCTGTTAGATTGTCGTTAGCGCCGGGTGAAATAGTGCTGAAATCAACAAAGTAAAACAGCGTAATCATTGCAAGCACTGTGATGAAGTGGAGATAAAAACCGTAGTTTACCATCCACTCGCCGAAAGCGCCCATATCTTTATTTGAAGCAACAATTGCAATAAT
>ONXZ01000240.1 GCA_900321905.1 uncultured Eubacteriales bacterium | reverse complement strand
CGCCTGACATCAATACCGAGGACTTTATGGCGGCTGTAGATTTTCTTTCCCTCTGCGACAAGGTTGGCGCTGACAAAATCAGCATTATCGGTATTTGCGGCTGGGGCGGAATGGCGCTCAACACCGCTGCGCTCGATACAAGAATCAAGGCGACAGTTGCATCCACAATGTATGATATGACAAGGGTTAACGCAAAGGGATATTTTGATAGCGCAGACAGCGAGGAAGAACGCTATAACGCTAAAAAAGCAATGTGCGCTCAGCGTCTTGAGGATTTAAAAAACGGCGAATATGCGCTCGGTGGCGGAGTTGTTGACCCGCTTCCTGATGACGCACCGTTTTTTGTTAAGGACTACTACGACTACTACAAAACCGACAGAGGCTACCACGCCCGTTCGCTTAACTCAAACGGCGGCTGGAATGTTATCGGCTGCGAGTCGTTTGTCAACCAGCCGATTTTGCAGTACAGCAACGAAATCAGGAGCGCCGTAATGATTATGCACGGCGACAAGGCTCACTCTTTCTACTTTGGCAAAGACGCATATGATAATATGATTAAGGACAGCAAGTATCCCGATAATAAGGAACTGCTTGTCATTGAGGGTGCAGTTCACACCGACCTTTACGACGGCGGCGACAGCAACGCTATCCCGTTTTACAAGATTGAAGCGTTTATCAAAAAGAATATTTAGCGGACATAAACTAACGGCAAGGTGTATAACCTTGCCGTTAGTTTTTTAATATGCTTTCATATATTATTTTGTCCTCGTCTTTAAAAACGTTAAAAACCACTTTGATATCGCTACCTGTTTGGTCTTTGTATTCTCTTACAGTGCTGACGGCAATCTCCGCCGCTTCTTTTTGCGGAAAACCAAACACACCTGTTGAGATACAGCAAAACGCAATGCTTTTTAACTTATGTTCCTCCGCAACTTTCAGGCAAGAGAGGTAGCACGATTTCAGCAGCGCTTTATGCTCGTCAGTAAGCCTTACATTGACAATTGGACCGACGGTGTGGATAACGTATTTGCAAGGCAGATTGAACGCAGGCGTGATTTTTGCCTGACCCGTCGGCTCCTCGTAACCCTGTTTTCGCATAAGTTCGTGGCAGGCGTTGCGCAGCGCTAAGCCTGAAAATGTGTGTATGCAGTTGTCAATGCAGTTGTGCAGAGGGTGAAAACAGCCAAGCATCTGCGAGTTTGCGGCGTTCACAATCGCGTCGCATTTGAGTGTGGTGATATCGCCCTGCCAGATGTAGAGGTCGTTTTCAACCGCTGTCAGCGCGTCAATGTCAGTTATGCCTTTATCACTGATTTCCTGTTTTAGATACTCGTCCTGAATTTTTATAAACTCCTCACTCAGCGGTGCGGGCATACGGATATTCATAAGTGAGCGCAGCAGGTCTTTTTGCTCCTGTATGCTCATCTTTTCAGGCTCATAGCGGCTGAACCTGCTGTCCTCAGCAAGCAGTTCTTTAATTAAAAATATTCGTCTTTCTGTCTGTGTCATAATGTCACTCAGTTATATTACATAGTTATCGGCGTTTCTTTTTTGCTGCTCATCAAGTATGTCTTGCAGGGTAACGCTGTCAAGGTATTCGTTCACAATCTTTGACAGATTGCGCCATATAGGCAGCGTCGGACAGTCTGCGCTGCGCGGACATTCAATCGGGTCCTGGTCAACGCAGTCAACAGGGGAGAGCGAGCCTTCAGTCAGCCTGAGAATGTCGCCAACCGTGTAGTGCGACGGTGATTTTGCAAGTTTGTATCCGCCCTGCGAGCCGCGGTTTGCACGCAAAACATCAGGTTTGTTGACAATAGCAATAATCTGCTCCAGATATTTTTTTGAAACTTCCTGCCGCTTAGATATGTCTTTGAGCGGGATATAACCCTCGTCTTTATGCTCGGCAAGGTCTATCATCAGCCTCAGAGCATAACGTCCTTTAGTAGATATTTTCATAGTGATTCTCCTTTAAATCAGGGTACATAAACATAATACCACTAAATCGGTAGGAATTCAAGGCTTTTATATGTTCAATTGGGGACAGTCCCCAATTGAACATTGTTTGCAGGGTTCGAGTCCCATAATAAGAATAACCCTGCAAACACAAATGTGTTCACAGGGTTATTGGTACGCTGGAAGGGACAGCGTATTGCTGCGCAATCCGCATGGCTTGACGACCCAAGCCTTCGGCTTCGGTACCCGTCTGCGCCGCTCTGCACTAAAAACAGTCCACCGGACTGTTTTCTTAACGTGCAGACCCTCACAGGGTTCGAGTCCCAATATATGAAAAACCCAGCAGACACAGATGTGTCCACTGGGTTTTTGGTACGCTGGAAGGGACTCGAACCCCCGACCTACTGGTTCGTAG
>ONXZ01000243.1 GCA_900321905.1 uncultured Eubacteriales bacterium | reverse complement strand
GAGTCATAGGTTGACATTGCCCAAGTGCTGACACCGTAAACGGAAGTGTATTCATCAAGAAGCTCTGCGACCGTTGTAGCTGTCGGAACTACGAAGCTTCCGGTCTGCTGTTGATACTCAATCTGAATTTTACGCTTTTTGCCTCTGTGTCAGACAGCGGCTGCGCCTTTTTGTTAAAGGGCAGAGCAGTGAACTTTGATTTTTCAATGTCGGTTACAATTTTTGCTTCTTTGAGCAGTTCTTTTGTGTTTTTGCCGTTATAGTAGCAGGTGTGTTCCGTTATAGTCGTGCGCGACGAATCCCTGCCCGTATACTTGCCGTCATCAGGATAGTTAAGCAGGTTAATGTGGTCAACTCTGTCATTTTCAAACACAGTGTCCGCGCCTTCGTAATCGCCCTTTGAGTGCGACAGACCTGCGTGGATAAATATGCTGTCAAAAAATTCGCTAAAACGTATAAACGGCGGTCTTGCAGAACGTGCAGGTCCGACCTGCGCAGGGATTTTTGAGTAATCCGCAAAAAAAAGAAGCAGTCGCGTTGAAAACTCTGTTTCGCCCTCAAGCACGATATCTGCGTAGTTAAGACCCCATTGCGGTCTGACGGCGTCAACGCCGTATTCGTTTTCTGCAACTACAGCCACAGGTCGCTTGCCAACAGCGTCGCTGCTGAAATCATCTTCGCCTGTCAGCGGATTCACGGCTGTCTGTACAGCCGTGACCGCTTGCGTTTGCTGTTCTCCTTTTTCAAAATCAGCGCCGCCCTTAAACGCCATAATGCCAAGGTATACGCACGCTATTATGCCGACTAAAAGCAGAATAGACAGTATCATTACAAGCACCTTGTTGCGCTTTGGTGCAGCGGACTGTTCATCGTCGTACTGCGCTTCGTACGGTTCTTCTTTTATCTCTGTCGGCTCTGTGAGATTTTCGGATTTTTTATCATCGTCATCGCCTGTGAGCGTGAAAAGGTCAACGCTGTCCTCCTCAGGTTCTGCTTCAGGTTCAGGCGTTTCAGCCGTTTTTTCAGGCTCGGCTGCACGCTCAGGTGTCGGCTCGGGCTGAGGCTGAGGCTGAGGCTCTTTTTCTTCAACAGGTTCGGGTATTACTTCCTCTGTTATAACCTCTTTTGGTTCTTCCTCAGTCTTTGCTGTTTGTTGCAAAGCAGGCGCAGGCTCGCTTTTTGCAGGCTCGTGCTCGCTTTCAGCGTGCTGCTTTAATTCTTTGAGTATTTCGTCTATTTCTCTTTCGCTCATAAGATATTCCTCCTGTATGAGTGATTATTTAACCAGTCGACTTATTATACCATATATCGACAAAAAATGCACTACTTTTTTGAAATAATAACAAAATATATGATTTTTGAAGATAATTGCAATTTGACATTTTCGCCCCTGTGTGTATAATAAATACAGAAAGAGGTGTGCTTATGCCTAAAACAATTCCAATGATTATCACTAACGATACTATACTTGTTAAAGAAAAGGAAGGGGACAAGTTCCTCACTTTTAATATGCCGGGCATTGAGCCTGAGGTAAATATTCCGTTTTATCACGAATTTGCAAAACGTATCTCGGAGTGCCAGTATTATTTTAAGGAGTTTATCCGCAAAGAATACGGTAAAAAATATTCCAAAAACATTCTTGCCATTATCATACCTGACGACACAAGTGCGCTTGAGTCAATATTCATCAACGAGTTTTTTGTCAACAGCGGCGCTTGCAAGGCTGTTGCCAAAACTACTATGGCGCAGGCTCTGTCCAGAAATCACAGCAGGTATATTTCTGTTTCAAAAACAAGGCGCAATGTGATTTTGGAGTATATCAGTAATGACGAGATTATGGCGCGCAAACTTTATGATTTTAACGAATATAACGTCAAGCAGATTTGTGAGGACGCAAAACGCCTGCATATCGATATTGAGTACTCGGGAGTGCCGATTTTTGTAAATAACATAAATATGAATATGGACGATTTCTTTGACCTCGGAGAGGTGATCAGCCCAAAAGCATTTATGGATAAAATCGCCGCAATAGACGTCGAAAAAATATAAATTGTAGGCTTTTGAAAATGGTGCAGAATTCCGTTTTCTTGCGAGCGGGAGCTGTACGCCGGTACCGCCCCCGAGCAAAAAACGGAAAACGCCAAAATCCCCGTGAATTCGATGTTCACGGGGATTTTAACATAGATATTTTATGAGGGTGCTACGCACGCGGAGCGTCGGGGTGATTCCCCTGTGAGGTACTCCCCGATTAACGGGGAGATGTCACGAAGTGACAGAGGGGA
>ONXZ01000244.1:1894-4164 GCA_900321905.1 uncultured Eubacteriales bacterium | reverse complement strand
TGTTTACTGCACGGTCTGCACGCAAGAGATTTCACGCGGCACAAAGATTGTCGGCAAACTCGGCCACGACCTCGGCGAGTGGACTGTAACCGCGCCTGCCGTACCCGCAACCTGCACGACTGACGGCAAAGCGGCTATTGAAACCTGCTACTGCTCACGCTGCGACTATTACCAAACTCGCGGCGGCGAAACGATTGCTGCGCTCAATCACAACTACAAGGCAGTTGTGGTAGCGCCGACCTGCACCGCAAAGGGGTACACAAAGCACACCTGCACACGCTGCGGCGACAGTTATACCGACAGCGAAACAGCGGCGCTCGGTCACAAGTGGAACAGCGGTGTTGTTACCGTTGACCCAACTACAACAAGCGAGGGCAAAAAGAAGTTCACTTGCACACTCTGCAACGCTGTTAGATATGAAACTATACCAAAACTCAAAGTTTCGGAAGTTACGCCTAACGAAAAAGAGGCTGACAGCGCAAAGGTAAACAAGACAATCAAAAAGCCTACGCAGATTCACACAATCTCCCTTAATAAGAAAAAACAGTTTTATATCTACTTTAACGCTGTTAAGGGCGCCCAGAACTACAGAATTATGTACCGCAAGGTGGGCGACAAGGGCTGGAAGAAATCGTGGACAAAAGGCAAGACTGAATTCACGATTAAAAACCTTAAAGCAAACGGACTTTACGAGTTCAAATTTGCCGCTTACAGAAAAAATGCAAAAGGCAAATGGGAGCGCGGCGGCTACTCCACCACAAGTTACAGATACTACTACAAGGCTGTTATCACTAAAACCAAGGTTACAAAGAACACAGTCACCGTTAACTGGAAACGCAACAAAAACGCCAACTACTACACGGTTGAATACGCGACAAACCGCGAGATGAAAAACAGCAAAAAAGTTAACATCTCACCTAACTCAAAGACATCTTACAAAATTAAAGGTCTTAAAAAGGGCAAAAAGTATTTTATCCGTATCCGTGCGGTTAAAAAATCCGGCGGCAAATCGTATATTGGCGAGTTCTCAACGCGCAAGGCAGTAACAATAAAATAAACATAAATACCGCAGAGGCAGTTCATTGCCCCTGCGGTTATTATTTTTTAGTGTAAAATATACATAAATTTTGGCACAAAAAATGGCAAAATTACCAAATGTGCAAAAATTACACATTAATTTGTGTAAAATTGTTGCATTTTAAAGCGCCTTGTGGTATTATTTGTAACAGTAGCGCTGCAAATATTACAAAAGGGCATAACATTTTGCCCAGGGAGGTTAGTATGAACAGCAACAAAATAATTCTTGTTGCCGATGATACAGAGGAGATAGGAAAAGCTTGTGAAAAGGAGTTGCAGGCACTTGGCTACAACACCGCTTTGTGCCGCCGCGAAGGGGACGAGGTAATTAAAAAACTTGAGTCCTGCCACTATGACGCCGTACTGCTCGACGTGTTTATGGCGGGGTGCGACGGTATTGAGGTTATTAAGTACATAAGCGAAAACCTTGCAAAACCACCGATAATATTTACTATGGCGGGCATAACCGCACCGCAGTTTGAGGAGCAGATTATGGAATGCGGCTCAAACTATCACTTTATTAAACCGATAAAACCCGAAATGGTTGCAAAGCGTATCGAGATGTTCCTGTCACGCAAGGACAAAAAATCTGCGCCTGCTCCGGCTAATCTCGAAACGCTGGTGTCAAACATTATGCGCCAGATAGGCGTGCCTGCACACATTAAAGGGTATCAGTATCTGCGCAGGTCGATTATACTGTGCGTGAACGACAAATCAATGATTAGTTCTGTCACAAAACTGCTTTATCCTGCAGTTGCAAAGGAGTTTCAGACAACTGCCAGCCGAGTTGAAAGGGCAATCCGCCACGCTATTGAAGTTGCGTGGAACCGCGGCGATGTCGAGGTACTTGCCTCATTTTTCGGCTACACAATTCAGGCGGAGCGCGGCAAACCGACAAACAGCGAATTTATTGCAATGATTGCAGATAAAATCAGTCTTGAATACAGTTTGCCGTCAACAACGCTGTAATTATTATAATGTATAAAAATAAGACTGTCATTGGGGTGTCCGTCATAAAGAAGGTTAGGTTTTGGCTTTGTCCTTTTGCCCCTAAAGACATTAAAAATCGCCTGTATACGCGAGTATGCAGGCGTTTTTGTAATCCCTTTATGCGCTAAAATTACTTTGCCAAAACTGCCACGCACCTGAAAATGAGCATATTTTTTGTTAGAACAAAGCATAAAATCACCGCA
>ONXZ01000244.1:0-1861 GCA_900321905.1 uncultured Eubacteriales bacterium | reverse complement strand
AAATCACCGCAAGGCTGACGCCTTGGGGTGATTTTTAATACAGTTATAGCGAAAAAGATGCCATTTTCAGGCTGACATTCTTTATGACGGACGCCCCTTATTGTTATTCTAAAATGTCAAGTCCGAAATCATTGAGATATACATTACAGTCAATTAGCGATAAGCGCTTGTTAATACAGTACATTATCACGCTGTCGCGAGGTACGCGGACATACAAGTCGCTTTGACAGGCGATTTTCAGCAGCTTGCGTGTTTCTTCAAGAGTCAAGCGCATACCGAAAGAAAGCATAATGATTTTATCGCGCGACGGATTTGTTTTGTTGCCGTTAAAAATCTGATATGCGTAGTTTTTGTCGAGGTTGCCGTGCAGGATAACCTCGCTTTTCTTCAGCCCTTTTTCCTTTAAAAGAATCTCAAGGTATTCGCTGATTGAAGAAAAATAAAGTTCGCCTATTTCCTGCTCAAAGAAGTCCTCATATGTCTTTTTTGATTTTAAAATCTCAAGTAGTTCGCTGGTGGATTTTTCCATAATGTACTCCTTTTTGTACTATGTGCCAAAAAGTTAACACAAAATACAGTTTTTATGATATATTATAATCGGGATAAAATCAAGAGGCGGTGTTTAAGTGTATCAGATTATAGACAGAATCAGCGACGATTTACTGGTAGGGCTATATAACAACGTTACATATACGTTAAAAAAAATAAATGTTGAAGACACTGATATTTTAAAACAGCTGATGACGCTTAACAACATCAATGTTGTTAAGATTTTTCAGTTCACCACTATTGGTAATGATTTGTACTGCGTTCAGGAATATATTGACGGCATAACGCTTTACGATTATGTGCAAACTTACGGTCCGATGCCCGAAAGCAGTGCAACGCAGGTTATTATCGGAATCTGCAACGGACTGCGGGACATACACAGATTGGGAATTATTCACCGCGACATAAACCCGAATAACATAATAATTGACCGATACGGCACGGTAAAAATAATTGATTTTGACATAAGCCGCAAAAGCATTGCGGGCAAGGTTAAGGACACGCAGATTCTCGGCACGCAAGGCTATGCCGCGCCGGAGCAGTACGGCTTTTCGCAGACAAGTACGCGCTCGGATATTTATTCGCTCGGCGTACTGATAAACTATATAACCACGCTGTCTATGCCTAACGAGCAGACGCCGGACGGCATACTCGGCGAAATAGTTGAAAAGTGTACACAAATTGATGAACAAAATCGGTTTGAAAGCGTTGATGAGATAGTCGATATTCTGATTAATCCCGATTACAGAAAAAATCAACACGGCAAATATACCCTGCCCGGCTTTCGCAGCGGCGTAAGGTGGCACAAGGTGATTGCGAGCATTTATTATGCACTTGCAGGATTTGTGCTATTAGCGTTTGTTACGCCTGTTGGCGACACAACGCACAATCTGTACTTCAGCTTATTCACTGTATTTATGATTTTTGTGCCTGTACCGATTTTCACAAACTATCTGGGTTGGGCAAACAGGTTTGCAAACGGCTCTGACAGTAAATCAAGAGCCATAAGCGTCGTTACAGGCACAGTTTATTTGTCAATTACATTTCTGATATTTATTATACTTTTTAAAGAGTGATAATGGTGTGCTCACAGCACACCATTTAAACGGTTTTGTGTTATATAATAGTTTCAAATATAAAAGGAGGCTATTATTATGGCAGAACAATTCAATCAACCTAATATACCCCAGCAGCAAAATGTTGACGTTCAAAACGCAGTAAATGCGGCAATGCAGGAGCAAAAGAAAAAGAAACGCAAAAAAAGATTAATAATCCTTGCGGTTATAGTTGTTGTACTGATAGCGATTATTGC
>ONXZ01000248.1 GCA_900321905.1 uncultured Eubacteriales bacterium | reverse complement strand
GCAAAGTCGTTCAACAAACTTATTCAGGAAGGCGTTTCCGTTGAAAAACTTGCAAAAGACAGCGTTGACATTTTAAAGATTATTCACTCAACCGAACTCAAACCGGGCGAACTGCCGAGCAAGCGTGTTGAGGCTATCGGCTGGGCGGAATACTGCCAACCCTACCTCCCTGAGGAAATCGGCACAAAACTTGTGAATCTGTTTAAAGATATACCCGAAACTAACACAATGCTCCACGGCGACTACCATATCAAAAATATTATGAATCAAAACGGCGAAAACCTGCTTATTGATATGGATACACTCGCTATGGGTCACCCGATTTACGAGTTTGCTGCTATTTATGCCGCATACAAGGGCTTCAGTTGCGTTGATACAGAAAACAGCGCAAGATTCCTCGGCATTACCACACCGCAGGCACTTGAATTCCTCGACTACACGTTTAAGTATTATTTTGAAGGCGAGAGTCAGGAATATATAGACGAGGTTGCTACAATGTCGGCGATTATCTGCTATGCGCGTATTATGCGCAGACAGATTAAGAGATTCGGTTTTGACGACCCTGAGGCAAAGGCTGTTATAGAGTTCTGTCAGAACTATCTTATTGAAAATGTACCAAAAATTGACAAACTATATTATTAAAATATTTGGAGGTTATTATGGATATCAAATGCAATCGCGAAGGCGACACACTCACAGTTAATGTAATTGGCAGAGTTGACACATCAACTGCACCTGATTTTGAAAAATTCATCAATGAAAACATTGGCGATGCAACAAATCTTGTGCTTGACCTTAACGAGATGTCATACACTTCTTCTGCAGGACTCCGCGTTCTTCTCAAAACGCAGAAGATGATGAATCAGAGAGGCTCGATGAAACTTGTAGGTGTTCAGGACACAGTAATGGAAATCCTTGAAATCACAGGCTTTTCAGACATCCTCACAATCGAATAAAATTTAAGGAGTTGACGGCAGTCAACTCCTTATTTTTATCTCTATAGGTTGTTTTATATCTGCACTTCCTTGCACGCACACTGCGGCGCAGTATGCCGGCGCAAGTTCAAATTCAGCCACGGTGCAGTAATTGTTAATCCTCGGCAGGTTATCGTCAAACCGCACGGCAAAACTGTCAAGCGGTTCTGACAGACCTTTGCCGAGCATTTTTATATAACTCTCTTTCAGCGTCCAAAGGCGAAAAAACATCTTAGCCTTGTCGTTACTTTCATTAATGAGGTTTTGCTCGCTTTCGCAAAAATACCGCTGCGCTACTTTTAGCGGTGGCTCTTCAGTCTTCTGCACATCGCAGCCGACTTCGGTGTCGGATATTGCAATCATTGCAATGCTGCCTGAGTGCGACAGGTTAAATCTGACAGCGCAGTTTTCAATATATGGCTTGCCAAAATCATTCGTTTTTATTTGCTCGCGGGCAAGTTCACCGAGCGAGCGCTTAATAAGTATATCCGCGCCCAGCGCAAGGCGTTTGTCCGAGTCAAAACGCAGTCTGTCAATTTTCAGTTTTCTCTCTGCTGAAGCGGCGCGGTAGTTCTTGTCAAACAGAACTTTGTCGCATAGCGCGTCGCAGTTTAAATAGAATATTTTTACCGTGTTCATAAGCGTGAAGTCCTTTAGTTTATGCGTTTATAATATCACAATTCAGCCCACGGCGCAACCGACATTATATGTTGCATTGTGCCATAATCTGTTGTATAATGATAGCATATTATATAAAGTAGGTGTAATATATGAAAGTATGTCCAAGATGTAACACGCAAAATCCCGACACTAATGCGTTTTGTATGAATTGCGGCGGTGAACTTGCACCCCGTCCGCAGCAGCCGCAACAGCAGCAACAAAAAAACAATCTGCTACCAATTCTTATTACAATTATTATTGTGGTGGCAATCATTGTCGCAGGCGTTGTAGCAATTGTTATTGTCAAAAACAATAACGACCCGCAGACCACGCAGCCGATTTCCACCTTCGCGCCGACTACCACAACAACTACAGAAACCACTACAAAAGAAACTACTACCAAAAAGGCTAAAAAGACGACAACACAGCCGCCTGTTATTAATAATTATAACTATTACTATCACGACTACGAGGATTATTACTACGCTGAGGACGGTTACCTTTACCCGTCCGACACAACTTATATTGACTACGATTATCTTGCAAGCGTAGGTCAGGATGAAACTCGCCTTATCCTCAACGAGATGTATGCCCGTCACGGTTACATCTTCAAAG
>ONXZ01000251.1 GCA_900321905.1 uncultured Eubacteriales bacterium | reverse complement strand
AATGCGTTGTGTACTGCAGATACTGCTCTGTCAGCGTCCTCAGCGTCGATGATGACGGAAATTTTAATCTCCGAAGTGGAAATCATCTTGATGTTGATTCCTCTCTCATACAGCGCTTCAAACATCTTTGAAGCAGTGCCGGGGTGTGATTCCATACCTGCGCCGACGATTGAAACCTTTGCAACGTCTGTGTCGCAAACAAACTTTGCGCCGTCGAGCGCTGTGAGTTGGCTAAGAAGGTCAACCGCAATCGGGCCGTTGTCCTTTGTTACGGTGAATACGATGTCCTTTGTGTTGTTTCTGCCGAAGGACTGCAGAATGATATCAACGTTAATATTCTTTTGTGAAAGTTTTGAGAAGAGTTTGAACGCAACCCCCGGGTTATCCTGCACACCGAGTACTGATACAAGTGCTACGTCCTTATCTTTAGTTACGCCGCGAATAAGCATTTTTTCCATATTAGTTGCCTCCTTAACAATAGTACCCGGTATCGGGTTAAGTGATGATAAAACTTCAAGTTCTACTGAGTATTTTTTAGCCATTTCAACGCTGCGGTTGTTGAGTACCTGCGCGCCGAGTGTAGCGAGTTCAAGCATTTCGTCATAAGTGATTTCGTCAAGTTTTTTAGCGCCCTCAACCTTGCGCGGGTCAGCGGTGTAAACGCCCTCAACGTCGGTGAAAATCTGGCACTTGTCTGCGTGCAGAGCCGCCGCGATTGCAACAGCCGATGTGTCGCTGCCGCCCCTGCCGAGCGTTGTCAAATCGTCATAGCGGTTAACACCCTGAAAACCTGCAACAACCACGATGTTGTGCTTTGCAAGTTCCGCCTGCAGACGGTTTGGCTTGATGTTCTTAATTCGAGCCGAGCCGTAAACGGAGTTTGTGTTAAATCCTGCCTGCCAGCCGAGAAGGCTGATTGCAGGGCAGCCGAGTTTTTCAATCGCCATTGCAAGCAGAGAGATTGAAATTTCCTCACCTGCGGCAAGGAGTTGGTCCATCTCACGCTTCGGTGCGTTTGGATTGATTTCAGCCGCTTTTGCTATAAGGTCGTCAGTCGTGTCGCCCTGTGCGGAAACAACAACCACAACATCATTGCCTTTTTTGTATGTGTCGCTCACAATGCGAGCAACGTTCATCACGCGCTCGGCGTCCGCAACAGACGAGCCGCCGAACTTCTGAACGATTAAAGCCATAGTTCGTTCCTCCTGATTAATAGTTTGTTACTTTAATTGTGTTGATTACCTCAACGCCCGCAAGTTTGTTTTCAAGTGCGTTTTCGGTCATCTTATCTGTGATAAATGCAACCTCGTCAGACGGCTGACCTAAGCGGCTGAGGAATTTAACCTCGCCGAAGATTGCCTGAATTTTAACTTTGTTAGCCTTTGCTCTTACATAAAACGGCATTTCGATATTTGATTTGTAGTCAACTACATAGTCCTCAGCGCCTGCGCCCCAGCCAAAAATCTTTTTGCGCTGAGTGTGCTTTGCAGCGTCAACCATATCTGCAACCACTGCGCTTGCAGTCGGCAGTTTGCCTGCGCCCGGACCGTAAAAGCATACGTCGCCTACAGCGTCGCCGCGAACAAGAATAGCGTTGAATACACCGTTTACAGACGCGAGTTGCGAGCCGTGCTGAACTACCGCAGGGCTTACAAACGCCGCAATTTTGTCGTCGCTGATGTACTTTATCTGACCGAGCAGTTTGATAACGCCGCCGATTGAGTGAATGTATGACACGTCCTCAAGCGTGATTTTTGTTATGCCTTCAGTTGCAACCTGGTTCGGATAAACGTGCTTGCCAAACGCGAGGGAAGCGAGGATACAAACTTTTCTGCACGCGTCAAAGCCCTCGATGTCAGCCGTCGGGTCCTTTTCAGCGTAGCCGTTGTCCTGCGCGAGTTTGAGTGCGTCGGCAAAGTCCATATCATCTTCAATCATCTTGGTGAGAATGAAGTTTGTTGTGCCGTTGAGTATACCTGCAACGCCCTCAATGTTGTTCGCCGCAAGGCACTGCGACATCGGGCGGATAATCGGAATACCGCCGCCGACAGACGCTTCAAACAGATAGTTTGCTCCGCTCTCCTCAGCGATGTTAAGGAGTTCAAGACCCTTTTGAGCAACGAGTTCTTTGTTTGACGTCACAACGCCCTTACCTGCCGCAAGCAGTTTGCTTGTGAAGGTGAACGCAGGCTCAACACCGCCCAT
>ONXZ01000252.1 GCA_900321905.1 uncultured Eubacteriales bacterium | reverse complement strand
GAATATTCACCGAAAATTCGCTTTATTTGCTCGACGAGGGTGAATAAAGCGAATTTTCTGAGTCAGGTTCGCCCGCCTTCCTCTTAATCCGCGACTATCATGTTATTATTTCGTACTCAATTTGCTGTCCGGTGGTGTCAACGAACTTCGCAATGCTGTTTTCAATAACTGACTGATCAATCTTTTCTGTTATATGAATATACAAATCTTCGATCGCCCGACTACAGGCTACATAGTAGATACGAACGAACTCATCAGCTGAGTTTTCTTGTATGAGTTGAGGACTTTCAAACACTTCAGACAATGTTATTCCGTCTCTCCTTTTTGTTGGCAATGCGCTAACAACGACTTTCTTCCATTCCAACCCTTTTGCTTGATGAACCGTCATATACTTGCTATTCGCCGAGAATACTTCAGAAAACAGTTTGTATGAAGTATCCCATTGCAACTGACTAACTGAACGAATTAACGAATCACGCTCTTGGTCGTCAAATATTTGGATATCAAAAGGAGAACTTTTCTCAATCCAATTTCGAAACTCTAGGTATGCATCTTTTTTCAACTCTTCATTGAATTGTTTAATCACATCGCACGTAAGTGTCTGATCTGTAATTCGAGAAAAAACACTATTCGCAAGCTTATCATATTGAAATAGTGCTTTAGGGCAAAGCTGCTTCTCATCAACTTTTACATATAACTTAATGGCTTTGATTAAGTCAATAAGAGAGCCTGTGAAAAAGCTGTTGTGCAAGTCAAAAATAAATCTAAACGCTCTAACCCAGGGAACGTTATTATGCTCCACTATTTCATCACGGATTTGTATTGGCGAGTTATAGTAGGAGTTATAGATTGATTTTAATAGTTTTGCCTGTTCTGCACTGATATTCCTGATATAATCAAACGCAGCTGCCCAAACGCGTGTAAGGATAACGCCTCCTTCTGAAACCACAGATTCAAGTAGCGTCCTAACAGTAGGCGTGTCACCAAGTAAAAAATGGATTTTTTTGCTTTCAATTATAGTCGAGTTTTCATTTTCACCGTATATCTTTATGCTGTTTTGAACTACAGTATCATCAGATTGACGTAGAAAGTTGCAAAAATTTACAATATTCTTGGTTGACCTTCTGTTATCTTGAATTGCAAATGTCCTGTCAGTCTCATGGTTTATCTCGAAGTTCTTGAAATCATTAGGTTTTGCGCCTTGGAAACTATATATTGATTGCGCTATATCGCCTACGACTCCAATATGTGTAGAGGACTTTCCGATTAGCTTAACAAGCAACGTCTGAACAGGGTTTGTATCTTGAAATTCATCAACAAAAATAAATGGGAATCGAACGCGAATGTAATAAAGAGCCGTTGGGTCCTCCTGAAGGATTCTGTAGCCAAAATACAGTATTTCATTATGTGTTAGCTTCCTTACATTGGACCATATATATGATTTGATAGGTTTTACATGTTCAGGGATTATCTTATCAGGGTTTAATAATTTCGGGTTGATTGGAAGGCCAGCGAGAACACTTGTTACAAATGCATCGTTGTCAACCTCGACTTGCCCCATCTTATATTTTGAGTAATCTAGTTCGCCACCAGTACCCCCTGTACTTGCTCTAATATAATCAAATAATTCTGTTTTATCTACGCCGTGTAATATCCCTAATCCTTCAATTTGAGACGAAATAGGTGCCCCTGGAGGAACGATTATACCAAAGTCCTGTTGAATAATTGTGACTAGGGAATGTTGAAATGGTTTTATTATGTTTTCTATTATAAAACCATGTATCGTTGAGATTTCAACGCTGTCAACATAGTCCTCCAACCGTCGTTTAATCTCCTCCACGGCTGCATTAGTGTATGTAATGCATGCAACTTTCCTGGATCGGCTATTTACTATTGTCGGATGCCGCTCGACTATGTTTTTAATATTCTCTACTAAGAAATGAGTTTTTCCTGCTCCAGGGCCTGCAAACACTCTAAAGTTTGTCGAGAGCTGCTCCACCGAAAGTATGTCTCCTGAGCTTAGTCTTTCAACCATTCAAGTCCCTCCCTAATATACTCTGGAACAGTAAGCTTAAGCGTTCCCTGCTCATCAAGCAGTGAATCATCTGTGAGTATTTCCAATGCAAAATCGCCTTTTTGTTTTTCAGCATAGTGAAGGAACATTTCTGCAAAAGCAATCTGAGAATAAGT
>ONXZ01000256.1 GCA_900321905.1 uncultured Eubacteriales bacterium | reverse complement strand
ACAATCTGCCTGTAAAGTCGCTCACAAACGGTCAGAGTGACTTTGGCGGTGAAATCAGGCAGATGATGCCGCCGTATATGCTAACCGGTGAAAACTCGCCTGAAATGCTCATTTCCAATATGGACTACGCCGGAGTCAGCGGTGCTGTTGTAGTTGGCGAAGTTATGGACGGCAATCAAGACGATTACTTTAAAGCCGCTAAAGCAAAATATCCTGACAGGCTAAAGGTTTGCGCTTTTTTTGACGAGGGTGAGCCCTGGTCACTCGACGGATTTGACGGCATAAAAATATGCGCCTGCAAACTCAAAACTCCGGGTATTCAAAAGCATTTTGACGTATTTAAAAAAGCAAACGACAACGGCAAATTTGTATGCATTGAACTTGAGGACGGCGACGCACAGACTGCTGAACTTGAGGAGATTATTCAGGAACTTCCCGACCTTAAAATTGCAATCGGTCACTTCGGAATGGTGACAAGGGATAAGTGGGAGGAGCAGATTAAACTCGCAAGATACAAAAATGTTTTTGTAGAAAGCGGCGGTATTACATGGCTCTTTAACGAGGAGTTCTACCCCTACCCTTCCGCTATCAAGGCGATTAACACGGCGGCTGATATCTGCGGTTTTGATAAACTTATGTGGGGTAGCGACTACCCGCGTACAATGGTTGAAATCACATACAAAATGAGTTTTGATTTTATACTCAAATCAAATGAAATAAGCGATGATAACAAAGCAAAGTTTCTTGGTGAGAACGCTAAAAAGTTTTACGGTTTTGACAACCCGCCGAAAATAAACCCGATTCCGAATATGTTATAAAAAGGATGTAAAATGGACAAAGCAGAATCAGCAATACAAACAAGAATTATAATCGGTACAGGATTACTCATACTCGGCATTATGATTGTTATTCTTGCACTGCGCACTCCGCAAATTGCTGTAAATAGCGAAACAGTAAGTGTATCAGTTACTTCAGAATCACAATCTACTATTGCCGCCACTGACAAAGAGTCAACCTCAGTGCAACCCGACTATCCGCTTGATATAAACACGGCAACTGCTGAAGAGTTTATGACTATAGACGGAATTGGCGAGCATAAAGCAAAACTGATTGTTGCTTACCGTGAGCAGTACGGCGACTACTCCAACATATATGAACTGACTAAAATCAAAGGCATAACTGCTGAATATGTTAAAAGTATTGAAGCGTATATAACAGTATGAATAAAGAACTAAAAGGAACCGCAGATTTTTACAAAAAGATGCTTTTCACCAAGCGGTGCGAACTGTGCGGCGAAGTGATATACCCTGTTGACACTTTATGCGAAGAATGCAAAAATGCTGACCGTCCTGAAGGTAAACTCTGCAAGAAGTGCGGACTGCCTGAAGATGACTGCAACTGTAAAAAGAGCCATCATATATGCGAGTACAGCGCATTTGCCGCACCGTTTTACTTTGACGGAAGTATTGCGGTTGGTCTTGTAAGATTTAAAAACAGCGGCTACGCGGAACTGGCAAGCGCTTATATTAAAGAGATTGTAAACTGCGTGCGCGAAAGGTTTGTTGACGTTGAATTTGACTGTGTTACGTATGTTCCGATGAGGAAATTCAGAGAGTATAAACGCGGATACAATCAGTCGAAACTGCTTGCACAAGGCGTTGCAGACGAACTTGGTCTGCCGTTAGAAGATTTGCTGATTAAAGTGCATCACACCAAAACTCAACGCGGCAGTTCTGCAAAAGAGCGACGAGTCAATCTGCACGGAGCATTTGACCTGGCGCCAAATAAAGACGTAAAGGATAAACGAGTACTCATTGTTGACGATGTCAAAACAACGGGCAGCACACTCAATGAATGTGCGTTCACGCTACGTGCATACTACGCAAAATCAGTATACGCAACATCTGTAGCAGTAGTAAAAAAAGAAAAATAATGCCACACCAAAATGCAGGTGTGGCATTATTTTTTTACTTATACATTGGTCCGTAGGTTGCGCAGGCACGGAAGTCAGCGGACTGTGTGTCCTCAGTTCCAAATGCTGCCCAAGCGTGCGGACGGAATATTCTGCTGTCGTCAACATTGTGCATATTTACAGGAATACGCAGCATTGAAGCGAGCGTAATAAGTTCTGCTCCGACATGACCGTAAACAGTC
>ONXZ01000257.1 GCA_900321905.1 uncultured Eubacteriales bacterium | reverse complement strand
ACCACCTACAAATACGACTCGTCAGAGGCGATGGGCGATTTGTTTGACCTCAAGGCGTCAGGATACTTCTACACCCGTTTGCAGAATCCGACAAACGACCACGCTGCGGCAAAAATCGCACTGCTTGAGGGCGGCGTTGCAGGTATGCTGACTTCTTCAGGTCAGGCGGCGAACTTCTACGCTGTTTTCAACATCGCGCAGGCAGGCGACCACATTGTTTCGTCATCTGCAATCTACGGCGGCACGTTCAATCTGTTCAACGTTACAATGCGCAAACTCGGCATTGACTTTACATTCGTTTCACCTCACGCTACTGAGGAGGAAATTCAGGCGGCTATTCAGCCGAACACAAAGGCTGTTTTCGGCGAAACTGTGTCTAACCCGAGCCTTGACATTATGGATATCGAAGTGTTTGCCAAAGTTGCACACAAAAACGGTATTCCGCTTATTATCGACAACACATTTGCTACCCCGATTAACTGCCGTCCGTTTGAATACGGCTGCGATATCGTAACCCACTCAACCACAAAGTATATGGAGGGTCACGCTTCCACAATCGGCGGCGCAATCGTTGACAGCGGCAATTTTGACTGGACTCAGAACGACAAATTCCCCGGACTCACAACGCCTGACGACAGTTATCACGGCATTGTTTACACCGACACTTTCGGTGAGGGCGCTTACATCACAAAAGCGACTGTTCAGTTAATGCGCGACCTCGGCTCAATTCAGGCGCCGCAAAACGCATTTCTGCTCAATGTCGGCCTTGAAACTCTGCACCTGCGTATGGCTCGCCACTGCGAAAACGCGCTCAAAGTTGCCGAGCATTTGCAAAAACACCCCAAAATCACATGGGTTAAGTGCGCTATGCTCCCTGACGACGACCAGCACGCACTTGCACAAAAGTATATGCCGCACGGCACCTGCGGCGTAGTTTCGTTTGGTGTTGAGGGCGGCAGAGAAGCGGCTACAAAGTTTATGGACAGCCTTGAACTTGCGGCTATCGTAACACACGTTGCGGACGCCCGCACCTGCTGTTTGCACCCTGCTTCAACAACTCACCGTCAACTTACCGACGAGCAACTTGCCGAGTGCGGCGTTGCGCCTGACCTTATCCGCTTCTCCTGCGGTATTGAGGCGGCTGAAGATATTATTGCCGACATCGACCAGGCGCTTGAAAAAATCTGACATCACAGAGGTCACTATGAATAAACGAATAATTGCCGCAGCGCTTGCAGCAGTTTTGATTGTCTGCTGTTTTGCGCTGACCGCGTGCCATAAAAAAGAGCAAAGCAAAACGCCTACTGAGTCGGCACAGAGTTACGACTCGCTTGACGAAATCAAAGACGAACTCGGTTTTGACATAACCGTGCCGGAGGATATCAACGTTGAGGCATACACTATCCGCAAAAAAACAACCATTCAGGTTGTGTATGACGGCGGCTATATCCGCAAGGCAAACACTATGGAGCCTGTTGCAAAAAAACCGAAAGGCACTAAGGCTGAAACCGTTGTTGTAGGTGAAAACGAAGTTACTCTTTGCATCAAAGACGACAAAGTTATGCTCGCCATATGGAGTGATAGCCGTAACTCTTATTGCCTCGGCTCGCAACTCGGCATTGATAAAGACACTGCAATCACTTACATTTCGCAAATCAAATAGCAAAAGATACTCCGTGGGAGAGCCTTCGTAAAGAAGGTTCTCCCAATTAAATTAATCCTTGCGGATTAATGAAATATTCCTTCGGAATATGAAATTGCTTCGCAATGAAATACGCCTGCGGCGCATGTAGGATTAATTTAATTTCATATTGAGCAAAGCGAGATATTTCACAATTTGCTTTAGCAAATTATTTCATATTGCGCAGCAATATTTCATTATTGACAGAACGATTCTCTTTCGGTCTGTTTTCTTTTCCGGATTTGTCTTTACAAATCCTATGCTCGCTGTGCTCTGTGACACATATTTGCTCTTTGCTAAAAACTGTGATATAATGATACAGATAAATCGGGATTTGTTGAGATAAAACAGAGCGGCTGAGTTTTTATGAAATTGTCAAGTAAAAGTGGACAATAAAAAAGTATAAATGAATTAATTAGGAAAGCCCTGTTCAGTTCTGAACTGAACAGGGCTTTTTCTGCCGCA
>ONXZ01000259.1 GCA_900321905.1 uncultured Eubacteriales bacterium | reverse complement strand
ATATGAAACCGCAGTTTTTGCGCTTTCTTTCATCACATCGCCAAGGCTGCCTGTAAGTTCGATTTTACCTGTTCCGTCAAGCGCAGAAATCTCAATCGGAAGCATTGTTCCGCCGACCTGAGTCCAGGCAAGTCCGTTAACAACGCCAACCTGATTGGTTTTGCTGATAAGGTCTGCGGTATAACGCTCTGTGCCAAGAAAATCGCTGAGGTTATCTGCAGTCACTCTGACAGATTTTTTACCGCTTTCAAGTTTAATTGTTGCTTTTCTGCAAATTGTCGCAATCTGCTTTTCAAGGGAACGCACACCTGCTTCACGCGTGTAGCGCTCAATTATCCTGTCAATCGCTTCATCTGTGATTCTAAGTTCGCGACCACTGATTGAATGGCGCTGCATCTGCTTTTTAACAAGATGTCTTTTAGCAATCTGAAACTTCTCTGTCTGCGTATATGAATTGAGTTCTATAACTTCCATTCTGTCGTAAAGAGGCGCAGAAATAGTGGAAGTATCGTTAGCCGTTGTTATAAACAGCACGCGGCTCAAATCAACGGGAAAATCAATATAATGGTCAGTGAAACTGTTGTTTTGCTCGGGGTCAAGCGCTTCAAGCAGTGCTGATGACGGGTCGCCCTTGTAGTCAGCGCACACTTTGTCAATCTCGTCAAGCAGAATAATCGGATTCATTGTCTGACTTTTGATAACAGCGTCGATAATTCTGCCGGTCATTGCGCCGATATATGTCCTGCGGTGGCCGCGAATTTCCGCTTCGTCGTGAATACCGCCAAGTGCGACACGCACATATTTGCGGTTCATCGACTTTGCAAGCGACTTAACAATGCTCGTTTTGCCGACTCCGGGAGGACCATAAAGGCAGATAATCTGACCGTTGAACTGCGGATTTCGCTTTAAAACTGCGAGAGATTCAACAATTCTGTCCTTAACTTTGTTAAGTCCGTAGTGGTCTTTATCAAGCGTTTTACGTGCCTTTTCAAGGTTTATGCTGTCTTTTGAAAACTTGCCGAAAGGTATCTCAATGCACTTATCAAGGTAATTTCTGATAACTGTACCCTCGTGCGAGCCTGTCGGCATTTTCATAAGTTTATCACATTCTTTAAGAAGTTTTTCCCTGATTTCATCATCGCATTTAAGTGCGGCAATCTTTTGGCGGTATTCGTCCGCCTCTTCAAGCGGATTTTCCGTTTCGCCAAGTTCATCAGAAATAACTTTCATCTCTTCACGCAGAAAGTATTCGCGCTGACCTTTGTCAATCTCACGCTGAACTTTCGCCTGTATTTCTGCTTCAATATCAAGTGTTTCATTCTCTTTTTTGAGAAGCGCAAGCACTGCAGCAATACGCTTTGACGGCGAATATTCTTCAAGAATTCTCTGCTTTTCGAGATAGTCAAAAAATGAATTTGCACATATATAGTCAGCAAGTTCACTGATATCTGTTATAGAAATGATTTTTGAAATAACCTCGTTTGAGATTTTACTGAAGTTTGAAGCATAAGTTTCAAACTCATTTTTAACCGCTCTTGAATACGCAATATCACGCGGTGTGGCAGTACTTTTAATCTCGTTAATAGTTGTATCCGCAACACCGACAAGAAACGGCTTTTCCTGCACAATTGTGATAAGATTTGCCCTGCTGATACCCTCAACAACAACACGAAGATTGTTGGAATTAGGCAACCTGACAAGTTGCTTTATATCGCAGATTACGCCGACCTCGAATATATCATCTATTTTCGGATTGTCAACTGACGCGTCACGCTGTGAGATAAGCATAATCTTTTGGTCCATATTCATAGCGTATTTGAGCGCAGAAATACTCTTTTTCCGTCCGACATCAAAGTGAAGCGTCATTTTAGGAAAAAGCACAATACCGCGAAGCGGAATAACCGGTATTTCTTTAAACTGTGTTACATCAAGAATATTATCCATAATAACCTCTAAAAAATTAATATTAAATATTATATAATAAAAAATAAAAATATGCAAGTTTTAATTAGATAATAAAAAGGCTGCCACTTTGCAAGTGTAAAATGAAAGTGGACACGAAAAGTGTTCGCTTTCATTTTTTGTTGTATAATAAAGAAAAAGGAGGAAATAAAATGGGAAAGCAAAGGAAA
>ONXZ01000261.1 GCA_900321905.1 uncultured Eubacteriales bacterium | reverse complement strand
CGCTCGATATTGTCCTCAAATGGGAAGAACGCGTCAGAACCGAGTGCAACATTATCCATTTTCTTATGCCACTCTGCCTTTTCCTCAGCAGTGAACGGCTCAGGACGCTCTGTAAAGTATCTCTGCCAAACGCCGTCTTTGAGCAGTTCATCATAATCATCGCTGATGTAAAGGTCGATTGCATTATCGGCGTCGCACTTTCTCACGCCGTCAATGAACGGCAGATTCAGCACTTTTTCGTTGCGGCGAAGCCAAAGCATATCAGCCTTGCTGCCTGCCATACGGGTGCAAAGAATTCTGCTCTGCTGGCCTGCGCCTACGCCGAGCGTCTGACCGCCCTGCGCGTAAACAACAGAGTTTGACTGCGTGTATTTGAGTGTTATCATTGAAATAAGGAGGTCGATTTTTGCAATTTCAGGAATGTCCTTGACCTTGGTCGGCATATCGTCAAACAGGTCCATTGTGATTTTAGCGTTGTTACGCTTTTGCTCAAACTTAATGCCGAAAACCTGCTTTGTTTCCATTTCCTCAGGAACGTAGTCAGGATTCATCTTGATTACAAGGAAGTTGCCGCGGCGCTTGCTCTTCAAAATTTCAAGCGCTTCTTCCGTGTAGTCAGGAGCGATGATACCGTCCGAAACTTCCTTTTGCAAAAAGGTTGCAACTGACGCGTCGCAAGTGTCGGAAAGCGCGGCAAAATCGCCAAATGACGACTGACGGTCACAACTTCTCGCTCTCGCATAAGCCTCGGCAATAGGCGACAGTTCAAGTCCGTCAGGCACCATACAAACTTTGCGGTCGGTGTCAGAAAGCGGCTGTGCTACTGCTGCGCCTGCAGGTGAAACGTGCTTGAATGAAGCAGCGCTCGGCAGACCTGTAGCCTCTTTGAGTTCCTTTACAAGTTGCCACGAGTTGAACGCGTCAAGCAGGTTGATATAGCCTGCCGTACCATTAAGGATTTCAAACGGTAGTTCTGCGCCGTCCATATGAATTCGTGCAGGGTTCTGGTTTGGATTACATCCGTATTTAAGTTTGTATTCGGTCATCCTGTTGTCCTCCGTATTCATTTGTAAAATTCAACTATGTTATTTTACAATACTTGATTGAAAAATGCAAGATAACATATTATAATAATTAAAAAGAAGGTGAAAAAATGACAGGTTTTCTTGTGACAAACGCGTATCTGAAAGGCGAAAAGTTTGACACCTTGCACAACCATTTGGTAAACTGTGCCGAAAGTATGGGTATTTCGCTGAAATTGAAAAATAATGAGGAAATGCTTTTTTGCGATGAAGCGTGCGATTTTGTTTTGTTCTGGGACAAGGATGTAAACCTTGCCAAAAAACTTGAAAACAAGGGAGTTCCCGTGTTTAATTCTGCGCGTTCAATCGAACTGTGCGACGACAAGGCAAAGACATACCTTGCGCTTGAAAACACTGTCAAACAGCCTGCAACGATTGTCGCGCCGCTGTCATTTTACGGTGCGGATTACCGCACTTTTGCTCAAAAAGCGGCGGTAGAACTCGGATTTCCGCTTGTGTTCAAAGAGCGCTTCGGCTCGTTTGGCGAGCAGGTTTTTCTTTGCAACACGGTTGACGAAATACTCAGTCATATCAGCGGCAAGCCGTTTTTGCTTCAGGAGTTTATTAAAGAAGCGAGCGGCGAGGATGCGCGCCTTGAAATAGTTGACGGCAGGTGCGTATCTGCTATGAAACGCAGTAACAAAAACGACTTTCGCTCAAACATTACAAACGGCGGAACTGCCGTGCCTTATACACCAACAGATGATGAGGTTGCAAACGCTGTCAAGGCTTGCAAAACACTTGGTCTGACCTTTGGCGGTGTTGATATTCTCGGCGGCGGTTATGTATGCGAGGTCAACTCAAACGCACATATTATCAACCTTATGAACGTTACTGGCGTTGATGTTGCGCCAATGATTTTTGAGGCAATAAAAAACAAGATATGAAAACGATTTTAGTATATACAGAAAAGGAAGCGATGCGCAACGCGTTTGCTGTGCAAAAATTCAAAGATGAACTCGGCGCAGAACTTGTAACACCTGATTTTCGAGGTGATGCGGACATTG
>ONXZ01000263.1 GCA_900321905.1 uncultured Eubacteriales bacterium | reverse complement strand
AATCTGATTTTTACAAAACTAACGACATACACATTCATGCGCCGGAAGCAGCAATTCCTAAAGACGGACCGTCTGCCGGACTTGCGATAACCACTGCGCTTTTGAGTGAACTCACAGGAATAGCCATCAAATCTAATGTTGCAATGACAGGCGAAATTTCACTTAAAGGCAAGGCGCTTCCAATTGGCGGACTTAAAGAAAAATCAATGGCTGCATATAAAGCAGGTTGCGACACTGTTATTATTCCTGAGGATAATGTTAAAGACCTTGCTGAAATAAGCGACGAGGTTAAAAGTGCAGTCAACTTTGTATCTGTTTCAAAGTTTGATGAGGTTATACCTTATGCGCTTGTAAAAAATCCTGCTAACGATTTAGCCTCAAACATTACATATAATACTGAAATTACTGCCGCTACGGGCACGCAGGGTGCGTTGATATGAATTATAACACTGCAAAATTTGAACAGGCGTTTGGTATCTCGTCACAACTTCCGGCGTCTGACGTTGCTGAAATTGCGTTTGCCGGTAGGTCAAATGTCGGCAAAAGTTCGCTGCTTAACAAAATTTTCAATCGTAAGCAACTTGCGAGAGTAAGTTCAGTTCCGGGTAAAACTATCACAATTAATTTTTACGACGTAGACGGTGTTAAGTTTGTTGACCTTCCCGGATACGGTTATGCAAAAATCAGCAAGCAGGAAAAAGAACGCTTCGCTGAACTTATGGAAGGTTATTTTCAGGGTGAGCGCAACCTCAGACTTGTTGTTCAACTTGTTGATATGCGCCATAAGCCGACTGCCGACGATATCGGTATGATTGAGTTTATGAAGCAGATGGAAATACCGTTTATCATTGTTATGACAAAAAGTGATAAACTTAAAGTTAAAGAGTATAAAAAACGTCTTGCAGACAGCAAAACAGAGCTTGAAATTGCGGGCGATGTGCCTATTATTCCGTTTTCCTCACAAACAGGCGAGGGCGTTGATGAAGTTAAAAGGTATATCGAACAGGCTCTTTAAAAAATACAGGAGGACACCTTTATGGCAAAAAACCCATTTTTAACACTTGAAAAGGCACAAGAGATTATTAAAGATTATCCGACGCCTTTTCACATCTACGACGAGGCTGGTATTCGAGCAAACGTTAAATCCCTTGTGGACGCTTTTTCGTGGAACGCAGGCTACAAGGAGTACTTTGCAGTAAAAGCGGCGCCTAATCCATTTTTGATGAAAATTCTGCAGGAATACGGCTGCGGCTGCGACTGTTCGTCTAAAACTGAACTTATGCTCTCAAAAAGCATTGGTGCAACAGGGGATAACATTATGTTTTCTTCTAACGACACGCCGATTGACGAGTTCAAATTCTGCAACGACCTTGGCGGTATTATTAATCTTGACGACATAACTCACATTGAACTTGTTGAAAAGGCTTGCGGCAAACTGCCTCAAAAAATGAGTTGCCGCTACAATCCCGGCGGAGTCTTTATTCTCACTAACGGAATTATGGACAACCCGGGTGACGCAAAGTACGGCATGACTAAAGAACAGATTTTTGAAGCCTTTACCGTCATGAAATCAAAAGGAGTTAAGGAATTTGGCCTCCACTCGTTCCTTGCAAGTAACACGGTTACTAACGAGTATTACCCTGAACTTGCACGCGTGCTGTTTAATCTTGCTGTTGAAATCAAGGAAAAGACAGGTATCAGCGTTAGTTTCATCAACCTTTCCGGCGGTATTGGTATTCCGTATCTTCCTGA
Organism: uncultured Eubacteriales bacterium; assembly: GCA_900321905.1. Classification (GTDB taxonomy): domain Bacteria; phylum Bacillota; class Clostridia; order Oscillospirales; family Acutalibacteraceae; genus Eubacterium_R. The sequence goes on along the minus strand of ONXZ01000263.1, from coordinate 321 downwards.
TGAGGAGCCAAATGATATTGCAAAAATCGCCGAGGGTGTGCATAAGGTCTACGATGAAGTTTTGGGTGCTAACGGACTTGGCGATGTCAGCATTTATACTGAACTCGGCAGATATATGACGGGTCCCTACGGTGCGCTTGTTACAACTGCAATTAACGAAAAGCACACTCATAAAGAATATATCGGTGTAGATGCCTGCGCCGTTAACCTCATGCGTCCTGCAATGTACGGTGCATATCACCATATTACTGTGCTTGGCAAAGAAAACGCACCGCTTACTAAAATTTACGACGTTACAGGCTCGCTTTGCGAGAATAACGA
>ONXZ01000264.1 GCA_900321905.1 uncultured Eubacteriales bacterium | reverse complement strand
TTGCTTATCACAGACAAACGGAACCCAAAGTGAATACGCAGAGCTTTTGCGGTGATCTTGTAGAATATATAAAACAAAACCATACGCAAAACATCACCTCGGAGGATATTTGCAGGCATTTTTCCTGCAGTCGTTCAACAATAAGTCATAAATTCAATAAGCACATGGGGATGAGTATTAAGTCATATATAAATATTTTGCGGATTGAAGATGCAAAATATCTTTTAAAGTATTCGGATTTGAATATTACGGAAATTGCATTTTTGGTTGGTTTCCGTGATTCAAATTATTTTACCGGGCTATTTAAAAAGACGGTCGGGCTGTCCCCGACCGCTTACCGGAAATCACAATGAGTATTTCAGATGAAAATGTGTGCGTATTTATCTATTAGGAAATTTCTCAATTTCCTAATAGATAAAAAGTCTACATATTGAAGTGAAGCGCAACGGTATCTGCATATTTATCTGTGTGATGTAACAAACTTCACAACGTCCTCTACGGCCTCATTAATTGTCTTTTCGACAGCACTGTCAGATGTTCTTTCTTTGTATTCAACAATGCCTTCTCCACACTTTTTGCCGACTACTATTCTTACCGGTACACCTATCAAATCAGCGTCCTTAAACTTAACTCCGGCTCTTTCGGCTCTGTCATCGAACAGCGTTTCAATTCCTTGTGCCTTAAGCTCCTCGTAAATCTTCTCGGCAGCCGCCATTTGTTCCTCCTGCTTGTTGTTTACCGGAATTACAATTGCCTCGTACGGAGCAACGGAAACGGGGAAGATAATACCGTTTTCGTCATTGCCCTGCTCAATAATTGCGGACAGGCAGCGTGATACGCCTATGCCGTAGCAGCCCATAACAACCGTCTGTGTTTTGCCGTTTTCGTCAAGATAATTAAGACCGAGTGCGTCGGAATATTTTGTTGCGAGCTTGAATATATGTCCGACCGCGATTCCCTGAGCGGTTTTAATAGGCTTGCCACAGCGAGGGCAAATATCTCCGTCCTCAATCGTTCTTATATCCGCAACGCTTACAGGCGTGAAATCTCTGCCTATATTAACGTTTCTGTAATGCTTGTCGGTTTCGTTTGCGCCTACGATAAAGTTTCTCATAAGCTCAACCTCTTTGTCGACATAAACAGGAATATTCAGACCTATCGGTCCCGCAAAGCCTACCTCGGCATTTGTCAGTTCACGAACAACAGCAGGCTCTGCAAGTTCCAAATCGTCGGTACAGCCGACAAGATTTTTGAGCTTTACCTCGTTTACCTCACGATCGCCTCTTACCATTGCTGCGATATATTTATCATCAGCCTTGTACAATATAGTCTTGGCAAAATTATATGCCTCTGCATTCATGAATGAAACAAGCTCATCTATCGTATGAACATTGGGCGTGTCAATCTTCTCAAGCGCCAAATCACCCTCAGGAGAAGGCTTTGACTGTGCGACACATTCCGCCTTTTCGTAGTTTGCCGAATATCCGCACTCATCACAATAAGCAATGCCGTCCTCTCCGACAGGAGATTTCACCATGAATTCCTGGCTGCCGCTTCCGCCCATTGCTCCGCTGTCAGCGTCAACTATGGTGAAATCAAGACCGAGACGAGTGAAAATTCTGCAATATGCGTCATACATTGTTTTATATGACTTATCAAGACCTGCTTCGTCAAGGTCAAAGCTGTATGCGTCCTTCATTACAAATTCACGTCCGCGCATAAGACCAAACCTCGGACGACCCTCGTCACGATATTTTATCTGAATCTGAATCTCAAACTGGTGAAGAAGAACAGTCTCAGGGACAGGAAAATGCTGCAGAGTCTGGAAGTATTGATTCTGGACAATCATCTTCTCCAGGTGATTCACAAAATGAAGGAAAAGTATATGAATTGGATTCTGTTAGTAAAAAAGCTAATCCTTTGCAGGACAATTCAATAGTGATTGTATTGGCCATTGGATTTTTGGTTGGAATCTTTGTCTATGGGTACAGACGTAAAAATGAGTTCGATTAAAATTTAAACTCTTTTTTTATTTTTTTATACTAGTTTTTAC
>ONXZ01000267.1 GCA_900321905.1 uncultured Eubacteriales bacterium | reverse complement strand
TCTGTACACAATAGTACAAAAGGAGTGATTTTTTTGAAAATACTTGGCAGAGTTGCGCTGGTACTAAACATCATCGGCGGCATCAACTGGGGACTTATAGGACTGTTCAAGTTTGATCTTGTAGCGTGGATTTGCGGCGGCCAGGACGCTGTACTTGCAAGAATTATTTACACGATTGTAGGTCTTGCGGCAATCTACTGCATCAGTTTCCTTTTCAGGGACAGAGCGCTCAACGACTAACAGAAAACGGAGAAGAAGCGTTACAACTTCTTCTCCATTTCTGTTTTTATTTTGCCGAGAATTCGTTTTTCAAGCCGTGAGATGTACGACTGCGATATGCCCATTTTGTCGGCAAGTTGCTTTTGGGTTTGCACCTCGCGTCCGTCAAGACCAAAACGCTCGTACATAATATCTTTTTCTTTTGGATTGAGATGTGCAACTATATAGCGCAGCAGGCGTTTTTCGTCCTCATATTCAATCTCCTCGCTAATCTCGTCAGGCTCGCTGCCAAGAACATCACGCAGAGTCAGTTCGTTGCCGTCCCAGTCTACAGAAAGCGGCTCATCAAACGACATTTCAACCTTTGAATTAGAGGCTTTTCTGAGGTACATCAGTATCTCGTTTTCAATGCATCGCGAGGCGTAGGTGGCAAGTTTTATGTTTTTGTTCGGGTCAAAAGTACGCACGGCTTTCATCAGTCCAATCGTGCCTATTGACACTAAGTCCTCTGTGCCTGCGGTGGGCGACTCGTATTTTTTTGCAATATACACAACAAGCCGCAGGTTATGAGTAATAAGCAAATCGCGATTTGAATTATCGCCCTCGCGGAGTTGTTCCATAATGGTTTCCTCCTCCTCGCGAGTGAGTGGCGGCGGCAGGGTTTCAGGTCCGTTTATGTAGTAGCAGTAACGTTTGTAAAAAAGCAGGTTAATAATCATGTTAAGCAGTTTCATTTTGCACCTCATACAGTAAGAATTTCCGGGTTTATTACGGCTGAAAATGAGCCGTCTTTTATATCGTCGCTCAGTGCGATATAAACATTTTCAATCTCCTCTTTTCCCCTGTTGGTTTTAACTGTCACCTTATCAGGTTTGAACGACAGCAAAAACGATTTGCCTCCGACAGTTGTAGTGGGGATAATACGGGTATTGTCACGTTCCATAAGTGGTTCCATTTTTTGTTTGTCGGCAACTATCACAGGACTGTTTGAAAACGGCTCGCGCAGGTTATTGCCCTTGTCTGCAAAGGCAAGCAGTTTAGCAGTTTTACCGCAGTTTTCAACCGTCAGCGAATAGACTTGATTTGCTGAAAGTCTGCGGTTGTACAGCCGAACAACAACACACGACACGATATAGGCAAAAAATGCCGACACAAGCAGTCCCCTTGCGCCGATGCTGACATAAACCGTGCTGTTTGACAGCGTGATATATTCAGCATCAAACATAATTGTAATGCCGTATATCACGCCGAGGAACATATAGTTCATGACAAAAAACAATGCGTACACAGCAGCGAAATTTGCAAGTTTTTCAAAGTGAAAAGCGACAAGAATTATAATGCCTGCAGCAAAAAGTTTTGAAAACACCGCAAGCGGTTTTGAAATATCTGCAAGAATAATGAATGAATACAATCCGCCAACCGTTGAAGCAAAGATAAACCGCCAAACTACAACTTTCTTTTTGGCAAATTTTGCAGTTGCCTGCAGCAGAAAAAACGTGATAAAGAAGTTGATAACGAATAAAATATCTATGTAAATAACAATAAAAATCCCCCCTGCAAATCTATTATAGATTGCAGGGAGGATAATTTTTGTCGTAAAAAGTTTGCTATTTAAAATACATATAATATTGGCATTTGATTGTGCCGTTATAGAGTTTGCGTCGCTTGTCGGCTTTTCTTCCAAAGACTTTTTCAAACTCCTCGTCAGGCGAGATAATGCCGTAGGACCAGCCGTATTTTGACACAAATTTTTCACCCATCAAGCGGTAAAATGCCTTTGCAGACTTGA
>ONXZ01000268.1 GCA_900321905.1 uncultured Eubacteriales bacterium | reverse complement strand
TTCCAGAAGGGATGGGCTCCCCTTGGAGCGGGCACCTCACCCTTTTGTCACCTGAGGTGACATTTCCCCTCACAGGGGAATAACCCATACCCGATTATATTCGGGTGCGGGTGCCCCGCCCTCTGCTGGATTCTGGAAACTGGAGTCTGGATTCTGTCAGCAGACTAAAGAATTTTTGTTAATTCTTTAGTTAGTTGACGAAGTGCGTTGCCGCGGTGGGAGATTTTGTCCTTCTCCTCTGCGGTGTATCTGCCGAACGCTCTGCCGTCAACGAGGAACAGCGGGTCGTAGCCAAAGCCCTCGTGTCCGTCACGCTCAAAGCCGATATGTCCGTGGCACTCGCCGCGAACAGTGATTTCCCTGCCGTCAGGGAACACACAGCAGATTGCGCAAACATAGTATGCTGTGCGCTTTTCCATAGGCACGCCGTCGAGTTTTTCAAGAAGAAGGTCGTTATTTGCCTCGTCATCGCCGTGACCGCCTGAAAAACGCGCTGAATAAATGCCGGGCGCACCGTCAAGATAGTCAACGCAAAGTCCGCTGTCGTCAGCAATAGACGGCATATGCGTAAACTCGCACGCCGCGTGCGCCTTGAGTGCGGCGTTATCCTCAAAAGTTTCGCCGTCCTCAACAACGTCAGGCAGTTCGATACCGAGCATTTTTGCGGTGACTACGTTTATACCGAGCGGAGAGAGAATTCTCTGCATCTCCGCAAGTTTTTTCATATTGTTAGTAGCAAGTATAAAATCTTCCATTATTGCTCCTTAATAAATCAGCATTTTTTCGCCTTGAAGGGCATAAAACTTCTTGGCTGTTTCAGGTTTATCCGTCAAGTCCATGCAGTATTCATACGGCAAATCCTTGTAGCGATTTTTATGTAAGGTATAGGCGTCCATACGGAACAGTCCGCTGTTATACTCCTGCCACTTCACTCTGTCAAGCACCACGTCAAAGTTTACAAATGCCACGCGGCAAAAGAACCTCTGCTCCTTGCTTTTTATGCCAAAATGGCTGTAAATCGCATCTTCATACTGTTTGCCGAGGACTTGGTATTTCTCGGGTGACAGTTCAAAATCGGTTTTGATATAAATGCTGAATTGCCCACCGTAATCATTGATAAAGCGATGCAGAAATACATCGAAATTATCCTTTGTCCACAGCGTGTTATCCCGCTGTAACATATCATAAATCGGGCGCAAAAGTTCCGCATCGGGCGTTACATCACTGCACGGCGAAACGGCGCAAACCTCCGTGCCGAGAACATCAGAAAAATATTTTTGGCACAGTTCGCTTAAATCCTCGAGTTGAAAATCGTCGTAAAATTCGCCGTCACGACTAATCACATTGAAGGCTTTGCCTTGATATCGGTACACTGCGCTTGCAGGGACAAAACTCTTTTCAAAGCCGGTAATCGGATCCCAGCTTCTGTTGTAATGTGCTCGTTGCGTTTTAATGCAAACCATATTCGACGCCATACTCTGCCCGTATTTTGTCTCAAGATAAGCATTGTATTCCTTAGAAGAAGCAGAGCGAAACAGCCAAAAACCGATTGCAGAGCCGATAACAAGCGTCACCGCAATGATAATCGCAATAAGTTTTTTACCTTTCATTATCGTCAGAACCTGCTACAAAGTCAGTAAGTGTGTCATCGTCCTCGTGGTTCGGTTTCATATCAAAAAGCGCGGAAGCAAACGCGTCTGCGTCAAACGGCTGGAGGTCGTCAATACCCTCGCCAACGCCTACAAACTTTACAGGAACATCAAGTTCGTTGTTGATTGCAAGAACTACGCCGCCGCGCGCCGTACCGTCAAGTTTGGTAAGAATAATACCCGTAATACCTGCGGCGTCCTTAAAGTCTTTAGCCTGATTAACGGCGTTCTGACCGGTTGTTGCGTCAAGCACAAGCAAGGTTTCGCGCGAAGCGTCAGGCAGTTCACGGTCAATAACACGGCTGATTTTATTAAGTTCGTCCATCAGGTTTTTCTTGTTGTGAAGTCTGCCGGCGGT
>ONXZ01000269.1 GCA_900321905.1 uncultured Eubacteriales bacterium | reverse complement strand
GACTGTGCGGGGTCCGAAAAAATCGGATTAAAAAAAGGGGGGAGGTTAAAACATAGCTTGCAATTTGTTTCTGTCAATCTTTCCGTTCTGATTGTGCGGAAGTTGATTCAGCTTTATATACTGACTCGGCATAAGATATCGGTTCAATTTGTTTGAAAGCGTTTCGTTTAACTCGTTTATTGCAACATCAGAAGAAACGTAAAACAAAACAATGATTTCATTTTCTTTATCGTAAACACAGGCGCATTCCTGAACACCTTCAACAGAATTAACCGCCGCTTCGATTTCGCCGAGTTCTATTCTGTATCCCATATGCTTGATCTGAAAATCTTTACGTCCCATATAAATGATTTCTCCGATGTTGTTCACCCTGACTAAATCTCCCGTTTTATAGCAGATTTCAGGGTATGCTTTATTAATCGGATTCTGAACAAATGCCTTGGCAGTTTTTTCATTATTATTGTAATAACCGGCAGCTACAAACGAACCGCGAACATAAAGCTCGCCCTCTTCACCCGTTTTGGCTTTTTTGCCGTCCTTGTTTACAATAAAGACATTACAGTTATCACAATCCAATAATTCAGGTATTTGATTGGCATTACCTCACCTGCGAATAAAACTGTTCTCAGGTGTTCGGGCTTTTCTGTATCAAAAAGCTTCAGATTTGCAACAATTCCGAATGCGCTGGGAACCCAGTAAATTGTATTGACTTTATAATTGTTCAGGCATTCCACAAGTTTTATCGGAAAAGAAAAACAAAATTTCGGAATAACAACCAGCGTTGAGCCTGCACGTAGAGTTGAATATATATCCGTTACTGACATTGAAAAGTAGAACGGCGTCTGATTTCCGAAAACGGTGTTTTCATCAAACTTAAATGTGTTAACTGCCCATTCACTGTATGCCAGAATATTTTTATGATTGACAACTGTGCCTTTTGGTACTCCGGTTGAGCCCGAAGTGTAAAGAATATAAACAGGGTCGGTGTCAATTTGAGTATTGCGTATATCGGCAAGTTCCCGCTCGTTGATTTTTACTGTAAGCTCATAATCAATTAGATATGTTTCCTCACAAAGCTCCAACGCAGTTTCGTAATGCGATTCATCAGAAATAACCGCCGCGGGCTTTAATGTTGAAAAAATCTTTTCTATTCGCTCTTTCGGCATTTCAGTATCAATGACCGTATAAATGTTTCCGCTGTACACGATGCCCAGCATTGCAATAATAACATCAACGCTTTTGTCAATATATATTGCAACAGGCTCATTGATAAAGCCCTGTTCGGCAAGAGCTGAACCAACTCGTTTTGCCGCGTTTTCCAATTCGTTGTATGTTATTTTTTTATTAGTATCGTCAAACGCGGTTTTGTTTGGAAAACAATGTGCCGACGCTTCCAATAACTCCAATATATTTTTCATCACAAGCCTCGTATAATAATTTTTAATCAAAATAACAAACCAAATTAAAGATTTCTCTACGAATAAGTAAAGAATAATCAAATATCGTTATGCGAATTGTAAAACTCTAATATGTAATTAACATTGAAAAATTCTTTTCAAAATTTATAAGGCGTTTTTGCCGATTTTTTACTGTTCAACAGCAGAGAAAAATGCAAATTATCTTATCAGATTTCATTTTATATATCCTTCATCGTTTTGAGTATTGTTATTTGTTAAACATCATTTTTTACTGTTAAATACGGTAATATAATAGGTATAAAATTAGGCGAGGATTTTACTCCTCGCCTTGCATTATGTATATGCTTCTATTGTTAATTTTGCACCCAATTTGAATCCTGTTTTGAAACAATCAACCTCAATAATTGTAGATAACTCCTCCGCATTGATAATGTAGTTATCAAACAACTTCTTCTGTTCGGAATTCAGCGAAGCAACTAATTTGTCCTGTGCCTGAGCAGTTAATGTAATAAGGTTTTTGTATTCGGGATTATTGCACAAACTCTCTGATTCACTTGGATTTATGTTGCCGTGATACAATTCTTCAAGCGTTGTCACCGTATCACCGCCTAATCGTATTTGAAATTGCCAGTCCACTTACCGCAGGAACAAGACCACGCTTCATATCCGCAGGGGCATTTCTTGTAGTATTCCTCACGGGTTATTTCTCCGCGTTCTTCCAAGTCCGCCCAATACTTCATTTCCTTTGCAACATATTTTTTCAATGCTTTTCTGGATTTGAACCACTTGCCCATATTGCCTTTGGGCACATTGTGCTTATGTTTACGCTTTTTCTTTTTGCGGGCTTTTGCTTTTACACTTGCCGTTATCGTGGTCGGTGTTTTTGCTGATGCGGTTATCACTTCTGTTTCCACACTTGCCGAAAACAAAACGATTAAAGCCATAATGATTGATACAAACTTTTTCATATCAAGCACCACCCTTTGAGCAGATGACTTCGTTGTTTACAATCTCTCTTGCTTGATTGGCAATGTTATTCATTTTCTGCACCCAAGCCATCATATCCGCAGCTTTGAGTTTTTCGGTGATGCCTTGCAGTTCCTTGAGCTGATTAACAAG
>ONXZ01000270.1 GCA_900321905.1 uncultured Eubacteriales bacterium | reverse complement strand
AATATTCCCCACTGCTGCCTCCCGTAGGAGTCTGGGCCGTGTCTCAGTCCCAATGTGGCCGTTCAACCTCTCAGTCCGGCTACTGATCGTCGACTTGGTAGGCCGTTACCCCACCAACTATCTAATCAGACGCGAGCCCATCCTTAGGCAGTAAACCTTTGATATATCTGCGATGCCGCAAATATATATTATGTGGTATTACTGGCCGTTTCCAGCCACTATCCCTCACCTAAGGGCAGGTTGCTCACGCGTTACTCACCCGTCCGCCACTCAGTCATATCAGAATTCATTCCGAAGAAATCATTCATCAAGCTTCGTTCGACTTGCATGTGTTAAGCACGCCGCCAGCGTTCGTCCTGAGCCAGGATCAAACTCTTAAAACTTCTTATCTAAACGCTCCTTAAAGCGTCCAAACCATTTTAATAGCCGACCAGCTCTTCGCTGTCGTCATTCATTACTGTTGTTTAGGTCTTTTCTCAAAGACCCGGAGTTCAGTTACTCAATTTAAAATTAAATCGGGTTCCTTTTCGTCGTTGTTTAATTTTCAAGGTCCTTGTGCCAATCGCAAAATGGTTGAAAAAAACAACCGCAAGAGGTTTGGCCCTCTCTCGCGACGGCTTAGCAATAATAACAGATTGAAAACCAAAAGTCAAGGGTTTTTTTGAATTTTTTTAAGTAATTTTTTCAACTCTAAACACGCCGCCGTGTGTTCCTGATTTTCGTATTTTCCAAATGTAGTTTAGTAGGGTTGCCTGTTAACAAAATGTATACTATATGTTGTGTTGCGGTTAAATATTACAGCGTTGTAACATTATATGGCTATAAAATCATCAGGCATTAAATCTTTAAAATAATTAATTTTATCCTTTATATATTGGTAGTCTATACGGTAATCCAGAATTTCGACTCCCGTGCTGTCATAATAAATAAGATATTGCCTGTCGTAACCGAGCGAGGCAGTATTGTGGTAGGCTATTATTATACATATTATAAATACCGCTGTTGCAACGGTGAGGATTTTAAACTGTTTCATTTAGTGCTCCTTTGTGTTAAGGCGGAGCGATGTGGTCATCGCTCCCTACAAGGCTTACAGCGCGACACCTCCCTTTACACAAGGGAGGCTTTATTGTTTGCAGTATTTTTCGTCAAGCAAATCAGCAAAGGCGGTTCCGAAAAGTCTTGCGGAGTAGCACGCCTCGTCAAGTGTGTTGGCGTCTGTGCCGATTTCAAGAAGGAAGGAGGTGTGCGTTTCAAACATATTATATCTGCGCTCCGAGAACAAAATCGGGCGCATAAGGCCTTTGTACATACCGTTGACCTTATTCATAATATCCACGTTGAAGCGCAGGTTGTACTCCCAGTCGGGGAAGTTCTGTACGCTGCCGTACTCGCAGCCTGAGATTATCATCATACGAGCCGCCTTTTTGCCGCCGACAACAGCAGTCGGCTTGACCTTGGTTTTGTTTTGGTATGTAATATCGTCGCGGTGCAGGTCGATAGTTATGTCAATCGAGGGGTATTTTTCAAGATACTTTTCCACCGTTTTGCGCGAATTGCTGTAACTGTTGTTGTAGTCGTTATCGTGAACTTCCGTATCGTGGATAACCTTAAAGCCCGCCTTTTCAAGCGTGGAGGCAAGTTCATCTCCGACCCGAACAACGTTTTTTGCGTTATCGGAACTGCTCGAGTCGGAGGATATATAATAACCCGAATCGACAAGCGAATACGCCTCGTGAGTGTGCGAATGATAAATCAGAATGGTTGGTTTGTTTTTGTCCTTGATTTTGAGTTCAGCGCCCTCGCGGAGAAGCGATTTTATATCGGGCTTATAAAACGAGGCGGGGATTTTGCTCTGTATCTGCACGTTACCGTGACTGATAATTGTACCGCCGCCGTTATATGCCCCCTCGCTTGTCTTGCCGCTCACGTTCTTTTTGGTATACTTCCCTTTAGCCTTTTGCATCAGCGCATTCACATCAGGCGGAGTTTCGGTGATATCGTAACCGTCATCGCTATCCTTTGAACCTATTACATTCATCACCTGCTCATCGGTTCGGGTGTTAGTAGTTTGCTCTGCGGTCTTTGATTTATCAGATGAAATTTCTGGCTTTTTGCGGTGTTCGGGCGAAGCAATGCTAACAAGCGAAATCGAAGCCGCAGCCGCCTGCGTTTTTACAAGCGGCAGGACGTTGAGGCATATGCCGACGCATCC